>NZ_JACJDT010000038.1:0-45980 GCF_014163675.1 Pseudoalteromonas sp. SR44-5 | reverse complement strand
GCTATTCCAAAAAATATTCAACCATTGTTAACGTGTATTAAGCAAGCGCCTTCATTGTCTACAAAGGTATTCGCTAAAAAGCTTGATTTAGGTACGGCAACGGTTGAACGTCATATTAAATGGTTAAAAGATCATAAAGTAATCAAGCGGATCGGATCAAAAAAAGACGGATATTGGCAGGTGTTAAACAATGAAAAATAATAAATATAAACAACTCGCATTTAGCCAAACGCTTTATAGCCAAATGAAGCACAGCGATGAGCTTGATAAAGCCATTCGTAAGAATTTGGAGGCATTGGGTTATGGGGAATAAATGGCAAACCACTTCTTTAAAAGAGCTTGGGGTGCGATTAATAGATTGTGATCATAAAACACCCAAAGCCGTTGAATCTGGTATCCCTTATATTGGGATACCACAAATGGATAATGGCCGGATTAATTTTGATGCTAATCCCAGACTAATTTCAGAAGATGATTTCAAACATTGGACACGAAAAGCAAATCCAATGTACGGAGATATTATTTTATCTCGCAGATGTAACTCTGGTGAAACTGTTTACGTCCCAAGAAATTCTAAATTTGCTTTAGGGCAAAACTTAGTTTTATTACGTCCTGAGGGGGAGCGTGTTCACCCAGAATATCTTCGTTGGGCTGTTCATGGTAAGGAATGGTGGAATGAGGTTGCAAAATATTTAAACCCTGGTGCAATTTTTGAAAGTTTAAAATGCGCAGATATACCAAAGTTTAAAATTCCTGAACCACCAATAAGTGCACAAATTAAGATAGCCGAACATTTATCTGCTATTTCAGGAAAAATAGAATTAAATCAAAAGATAAACCACACTCTTGAACAAATGGCGCAGGCGTTATTTAAAAGCTGGTTTGTCGATTTTGATCCCGTGTTCGACAATCTCCTTGCCAGCGTTGATTTTAACTTAGAAAACCTTGAAACTAGTCTGCCTGACGAGTTAATACAAAAAGCGCAGCGCCGCTTAGCGGCACTAAACAGCTTACACAATGCGACAGAATGCAAAGCATCACTCAGTGCGCTTGCTCACGAGTTACAAGCACAGCCACCAACAAAAGAAGCAACACACGCAGCAGTGCAAGTATCAGAAAAAGCCGCTGAAACACCCGTTAAACCAAACGTTAACGCCAACCCTACAATATTAGCGCAACACGCCAACACCCACGCCCACTTCCCTAATGAGTTTGAACACAACGAACAACTAGGCTGGATACCAAAGGGCTGGAGTGTTGATAACTTATCAAAAATTGCAAAGTTCACATCTGAGCGGGTAAATGGTGATGATTTAACGTTTGATAATTACATTTCAACAGATAATATGCGCCCTAATAGAGGTGGAATTACTAAAGCTTCTAAAATACCGGAAGTTAAAACTACATCAGGGTTCCATCCAGGACATATATTAATTTCTAATATCAGACCATATTTTAAAAAGATATGGTTAGCAACATCAAGTGGTGGACGTTCTAATGATGTTTTAGGATTTGAAGCTTTAGAGCCAAAAAATACAGGATACTTATTTAATTTGCTTTTTCAGGATGTTTTCTTCGACTATATGATGACAACCTCCAAAGGCTCAAAAATGCCAAGAGGAGATAAAAAAGCGATAATGGATTGGATGATAGTAATACCTCCGGACCACATCCAGAAAAATTACTCGGTATTAGTAAAAGAGTTCTACAAAACTATACCCTTGAAAAGCAAAGAAATAAATACACTAACAGAATTAAGAGATGCTTTGCTACCCAAACTCATCTCAGGCGAGCTACACATACCCGATGTCGCCATTGATGAAGAAATAGTAGATTAAACTTAGCTGTGCGTTTAAAAGCCAAAATAATAACAATAAGGATGTTTGATGAAATTTACTGAAGCCAAATTAGAACAAGCGGTAGTTGAGCTATTAGGCGAGCAAGGTTACCCGCATTTATTGGGTGGTCAGCTCACCCGTAGTAATAGCGAGGTATTAATTAAAGACGACCTCCGTGCTTTTTTAACCAAACGCTACGCTAAAAATAATATTACCACCGGTGAAGTAAACTCAATAATTGCAAAGCTTGAAAAGCTGCCAGCCAGTGATTTATACGAGAGCAATAAAACCTTTTGTAAGTGGTTAAGTGATGGATTCTTACTTAAACGGGAAGTATTGACACGCGAGCGTGGCAGGGTCGCAGGTAGTGCAGCGCAAAAAGATTTGTATATTCAACTGCTTGATTACGACAACGTTGCACAAGGTATTAAAAGTAGCCTAATAGCAGGCAGTGCTATGGCTGCTTTGGATAAAGTAAATGAGGCAAGCGTTAGCTACCTGCAAGACGACAACATCTACCGCTTTGTTACCCAATTAGAAATACAAAGCCCCACAAGTTACGACAACATAGAACTACGTATTCCCGATGGCATTTTATATGTAAATGGCTTGCCATTGGTGGTGTTTGAATTTAAAAGCGCAATACGCGAACAAGCCCCTATTTTTAAAGCCTTTGAGCAGTTAACTATTCGCTACCGCCGTGCTATCCCGCAGTTATTTGTATTTAATACCTTGTGCGTTATAAGTGATGGCGTAAACAATAAAATGGGTAACGTATTTGCGCCGTATCAGTTTTTTTACTCGTGGGGTAAAGTAACGGGGCAAGAGCTAACCGCGCAAGAGGGTATTAACTCGTTACATACCTTATTACAGGGCTTGTTTGACAAAGCGCGATTGCGGGATGTAATGCGTAATTTTGTGTTCTTCCCTGACTCTGATAATAAAAACACGGGCAAAAAAGAGATAAAAATTGTGCCGCGTTATCCGCAATATTATGCGGCTAATAAACTGTTCGAAAATATAAAACTGCATTTAAAACCACAAGGTGATGGTAAAGGCGGTACGTACTTTGGCGCAACCGGTTGCGGTAAAAGTTACACCATGCAGTTTTTAACACGTTTGTTGATGAAAAGCGTTGAACTTAAAAGCCCCACCATTATTTTAATTACCGACCGAACCGATTTAGACGATCAGCTTTCGCAGCAATTTGGTAATGCTAAAACTTACATTGGCGATGACACGGTAAAAACAGTTACCAGCCGTACTCACTTACGTGAATTACTTGAAGGGCGTAACAGTGGCGGTGTATTTTTAACGACCATTCATAAGTTTACCGAAGACACCCAGCTTTTAACTGATCGCACTAACGTTATTTGTATTTCTGATGAGGCGCATCGTAGCCAAGTTAATCTTGATCAAAAAATTACTATTACCGAAAAAGGCGTAAAAAAGACCTTTGGTTTTGCAAAATACCTGCACGACTCACTGCCCAATGCCACTTACGTTGGTTTTACCGGCACCCCAGTGGACGCGACTTTAGATGTATTTGGTGAAGTGGTTGACTCGTACACTATGACTGAGTCGGTTAAAGATGAAATTACTGTACGCATTGTGTACGAAGGCCGCGCCGCCAAGGTGTGCTTAAACAACAGCAAGCTGGCAGAAATTGAAGCTTATTACAAAGAATGCGCCGAGGCCGGCAGTAACGAGCTGCAAATAGAAGACAGTAAAAAAGCCACCGCTAACATGAATAGCATTTTAGGCGATCCTGACCGCATACGTGTATTAGCAAGGGACTTTGTTGAACATTACGAAAAACGTATTGAAGAGTGCTCTACGGTCGCAGGAAAGGCGATGTTTGTGTGTAGCTCGCGTGGGATTGCCTATCAGCTTTATCAAGAACTTGAAGCACTCCGCCCACATTGGTTTGATGTAATTGATACTGAAGATGCGCAAACACTATCCGATACCGAGCGAAAGCGCGCCATTAGCGAAGGGCGTATTGCTGCGCCTTCTGAAAAAGTAAAAATGGTGATGACGCGCGGTAAAGACGACGTTGATCGCTTATATAATTTACTAGGCAGTAAAGACGCGCGTAAAGAGCTTGATAAGCAATTTAAAAACAAAAATTCAAACTTTAAAATAGCCATAGTGGTAGACATGTGGCTAACCGGTTTTGATGTGCCATTTTTAGATACCATGTACATAGATAAGCCGCTGCAAAAGCACAGCTTAATACAAACTATTTCGCGGGTTAACCGCCAGTTTGAAGGCAAAGACAAAGGCCTTGTGGTTGACTACATTGGTATTAAATCGCAAATGAATAAAGCGTTAGCGCAGTATTCAAAAACTGACGAAACCAACTTTGAAGACATTACTGCCTCGGTTATTGAAGTAAAAAACCACTTAGCGCTACTTGCCCAGTTATTTCATAACTTTGACAGCAGCCCATACTTTAGCGGTGAAGCCGTAGCCCAACTAAACTGTTTAAACCACGCCGCCGAGTTTGCACTAATTACCGAAAAGCGCCAAAAGCGCTTTATGGATTTAGTTAAGCGTTTAAAAGCCGCTTACGATATATGTTGCGGTAGTGAAAAAATTAACGAAAAAGAGCGTAACCACATTCACTTTTACCTCGCTATTCGCTCGATTATTTACAAGCTAACCAAAGGTGAAGCGCCAGATACCGCGCAAATGAACTCCAAAGTACGTGAAATGATAAGCGAAGCCCTACAAAGCGACGGCGTTGAGGAAGTATTTAAACTCGGCAATGAAGACGGCGGCGAGATTGATATTTTTAATGATGACTACATCGCCAAAATAGAAAAAATAAAACTCCCCAATACCAAAATAAAAATACTGCAACAAATGCTAGCTAAAGCCATTGGCGAGCTTAAAAAAGTAAACCAAACCCAAGGTATCGACTTTACTAAACGCTTTGAATCGCTAGTACAGCGCTACAACGAGCGAAGAGAAGATGACGTACTGGTAAGTAGCGTACTTGATGACTTTTCAGAAAGCATGGTTGATATGATTTACAGCGTACGCGACGAAATGAACGCCGGCGACGAGCTAGGCATTGATATTGAAGAAAAAGGCTTTTACGACGCTTTAAAAGCACTCGCGGTTAAATACGACTTTGACTACCCCGAAGATAAACTCATTGAACTTGCCCAAGCGGTAAAAGTAATTGTGGATGACAAAGTTAAATTTGTAGATTGGCAAAACCGAGACGATATTAAATCATCACTTAAAGTAGAGCTTATTTTAGTGTTGGCTAAATTTAAATACCCACCAATCAGCCGCGATGAAGTATACAAAGAAATATTTGAGCAAGCGCAGAGTGTGAAAGCGAATAAAGAGGCGTAGATCTTTATAACTTGAAAGGGAAATACTTTATAGCTAGGGCTGATTTTAGTATTAACTTTTTTACTACGTAATAAAAGAGCTTTGGAGATAAGTAATGTTGGAAAAAATAAAACCCTGGGTTTGCTCTTTTAGCGGCTGTGATGGTGGTAATCCAGAAGCTGATATTTGGTTGTGTGGTATAGAGTGGGGGCTAGAGTCAGCCGCTGCGTATGAATACTATGAGCGTCTGAAGTTGCAGATGCAAAGAGGAGTTGTACCTGTTAAAAAAACAGATTTTGACTGGGAAGATAGTATTAGTTACCCCTATGGAGTGAGATTTGCTAAGCTTTATCAGGTTATCCAACACCAGCAACTAGCGTCTTATCGAAATGTAGCGCAGTTATCAGGTAAAGAGTTGTTTAAGCTTAATTTATATCCTATCGCATTTAATTCTACTGCTGACGATTTATGGCATCAACATGGCTTTGATACAGTAACGGGGTTTGCTAGTAAATACCTATTTAATAACTGGTGTTTTTTTAATCGCTTCTCGTTTTATGTTGCTCTTCGTAAACAGTATCAGCCAAAACTAATTATCTGCACAGGGGTAAATTACTTAAAGGATTTCCTAATGTTCTTTGCCGGTGCTGATGGTGTTGACTCGATTCAAAGTGAAATTATCACAGTAGATACAGGAGAAAAGCGTACTTTATATTGGAGTAAAATAGACAAGAGTTTGCTAATTGTAGTGCCTTTTTTTAGTGGTCGCTGGGGTTTAAATAGTGATGCTCTGCTGCATGCATTCGGCAACAGAGTTACGCAACTACAACATGAAATAATACTGTCTTAATATTTGTACTGTAAGTACCACGAAAGTTTCTCAATACCGCGTACCTATTTTAAGCTTCTCATATATTTGCAAATACATTCAATATTTTTGGGGTATCCTCATCGGAGGCTGTTTTATAAAAGTATTTAGCTAATTTATATTAATTAGCTAAATACCAGGAGTGGTTTTTATGTGGTTGGATATTGATACTAGATATTAATCTTCAACGCTTAAAAAATCGTTCTTACCTTCTGACTCGTATAAGAAAGATAGAGGTAAGTCTAACCTTTCTTTAATTAGTTTAAGCCATTGAATATCTTCTTTTTCAGGAATGTTACCGGAAACTATCAATAATTCATCGCCTGGTTTTTGTGCTAATGGATACAGCTGATATCTCAGTAATTGGCCTATTGCGGCTTCAATGTCTTGTCTAGTTGAGCTTGTATGTTTTAACTCTGCAATTGTGTAAATATCGCCTTTTGTGAAAGTAACATCTCTGCGAAATAAGCCATCACGATCTTGAGCATTACATTTTATATTTTGACGTTGTAACCATTGTTGAAAACGTTGTTCCATTTGAGCTTCATTTAACACCATTGTATTAAATTCTGGGCACTTTCTTCTTATTTCTGTAGCAGTAATAGCATCTGTAATTGCCTCTTCATTAAGTTTAAGCATAGTGCTAAATTCTAGATTTTTTTTATCGAAGTCTCTGAAGTCAAAGTTATTAATAATCTGATCTATCATATTCAAAGATTCAGTTAATGATGTATGGTCAATTGGCGTAACTAATTCAATCGTAGAAAGATCTTTACTTTGACCTTTCGTAAGTGAAATATCAATAGATTGGAACCTAGCTGTATCAATGAATGAGGTAATTCGATCCTCTTTATTTAAAGGTACAAATCTTACTTTTATTTTATTTTGATTAGGTTTCGGAGTCACAGAAATACGACCAGCTTCTCCATTACTACCAAAGACTATTTTTACTGGTGAATCACGACGCCATTTTTTAGTACCTGCTTTATAGTAAGTAGATATATGAATAGCCAATAAATTACTGGATTTTTCAAAAGAAGGGTTAGCTCTAAACCAAGCTGCTGCTAATTCACTACTTGATAATTTTGATTCATCTATGTTCATATTTCGTGTCCTTTCATGTAATTCGAATAAAGTTTAAATACTTCCCTAAATCCAGATTTTTTCTAAGCATTTAGAGTTCATCCTATCGTTAATTTCTATAAATTTTAGGTATGCTTTTCCTTTTTTTAATGATTTGTCGTTGATGCCAAGCTGCGAGTTTTGATAAGTGATGGGCGTGACATTTATATAATGAAAGCTATCAAGTCTAATTAAAACCTTGTTTAAGCTGTCATTACTAATAATAATGTTGAGCTTTTTTGATATGAGCTCATGAAGCGGAATCAATTCAATATCGGCAGTGTCCATATTTGTGAAGTATACCTCTAAATTATCTTCACCATAATATTGATAGGCAAGCTCATTTGTACTACATATAAACACCAAGCCTTCACCTGCACTTATTTCATCCAAGATATGAAATAATCCTAAAGCTACTTTAATGTCAATTGGTTTCAAATTGGGGTTTGAAATCACATTATTAGTAAAGGACTCAAATCTATCGGGTGCCTTGTCGAAGGAAAATGCTTCCTCACCATTGTTATTTTTAGTATATTTTTGCAGTAGTGGTCTATGTATATAGATTTTACTATTTTTTAGGTGCTTTTGAGTGAGCTTAGTATTTTGATGCTTATTCTTTAAAACAATAGGGTTATCTTCCGAGCCTGGTTTTAAATTAACTTCTTCCATATAAAGTCCATTTCAACGTTATAGTCTATATGTTGCGATAATATTCATTATAAAACAAACACTTAGTTTTTTACGTTTGTTTTTCTAAATAAAAAAGAAAAACCTTTTTTATTTACTTTAAGTTCAATGGCTTATGCCGTTTTGTGTTTGCTTTTCTTACGTGATCTAAAAATATTTCACCCAGCTACTATGTACTCATTGATTAACAATAACTAGGTACATAGCATGAACACAACCCCCCAATTAAAACGTATTGTGGCACACTTTACCACTGAATTATTAGAAGAGTTCGACACAGAAGAGCTTTGGCAAGATAAGCTATTTAAAAAGGCTTTATGTAGCATTTCTGGTTTCAGCTATACAAATTTACAGGGCTTAGATGTTGATGATTTGATCACGCGAATAGATCATTTAGCAATCAACACAATGTCAAAAACGATACAAAAAAATGTGTATATATTTTGTAAAGCGTTTTCACTGCCAAAAGTGGTTACTCCTTTAGTTATTTTTTCGTGCTGTATGACGCTCAGTAAACCATTGCGCGAACTTGTTGAATACTTACGTGACGATTACGCGAGCGTTATTTTAGAAAAAATAGCTTACGTGCTTAGTATTGATGAGGCACTGCTTAACAAGCAAATTGGGTTAATTATTGAATCTGGCATGTATTCAATGGATATGGAGATATTTGCTGGGGAAGATGAGTTTTTAATATTACCAAACGCAATTGCTAAAAGCCTGCTCGAGGGTAAGTTAAATAGTGAAAGTGATATTTTATCTAACTTGGTCACTGCCTGTGAAGCTTCTGAACTTAGCGCTGCTGATTTATCGCACTTAGATTTAAATACTTTACTAAAAGCTACACAAAATGCGACTAAGACCGGTGGGCAACCATTGAGTATTTTATTTTATGGTGTGCCAGGTTCGGGTAAAACTTCATTGGCGAAATATTTAGCGCAAGCGTGTGACTCGCAGTTGCTTAAGGTGCAAGCTAAAGGTAGCAACTTAATAAACCCAACTAACGAGCTCGATAGTCGAAGCGCAAGCTCTGAGCTGCGTTTAGAGCACTTTAATGTGGTGAGTAAGTTGGTAGGTAAGCGTAAAAAAACAATATTGTTATTGGATGAGTGTGAAAACATTTTTGAGCGTGATTTATTCTCTAAAAGCTTCTCAAAGGAGCTACTTCATACTTATATTGAAAATCACCCTGTAGTGAGTATTTGGATAACTAATCATCTAGAAGATTTACCACAGAGCGTTATTAGACGATTTAATATTGTTTACGAAATTCCTGATCTAAACAAAGCAACTAAAGAAAAAATGATCGGCAAATATGTTAAAGGCTTGAGTGTTGGTAACAGCTTTATAAGTCAGTTAGCTGCTCAAAAGAATTTGCTGCCAGCTCATATTGCTAAAGCAGTACATGTAGCGAGGTTATGTGGGTTTAAAGCTCAAGAAGCACGTGAATGTATTGAAGAGAATATTCAAGACACCTTAACTGCATGCGGCTTTTCAACATATGAATTAACTTATCAAGCAGCGCAAAAGTTTAATCCACAAATGGTAAACGTAGAGTCTGAGTATGCATCACTCGAACAGGTGGAAGAGGCTGTAATAGAGTATTCAAGTTCACGTACATTGCTAACTGGCCCGCCAGGCACAGGTAAAACAGCCTTTGTGAATTATTTATGCGAAAAAGCTGACTTTAAACTTATTTCGATCAAAGCATCTGACTTACTAAGCAAGTGGGTTGGCGAAAATGAGCAAAACATTGCTCAACTATTTAAACAAGCTACACAAGAAGGAAGTGCAATATTTATTGATGAAGCTGATAGCTTGTTGTGTAGCCGTGAACAAGCAACGGCAAATTGGGAGGTACAAACAGTTAATGAATTATTATGCCAGATGGAGCAATTTCAACTCCCACTTTTTGCTGCGACTAACTTTGCTAAAAACTTAGATAAAGCGGTAATGAGGCGATTTGATTTTAATTTAAATTTAACCTACTTAACTTCGGTTCAAGCTAAGCAATTATTTAAAGATACATTGGGCCAAGGGGTGTTAAAGAAGGACCTAATGCATAAGCTATTCAAACTGTCGAAGTTAACACCAGGTGACTTTGCGATTGTAAAAAGGCAAATGAGGTTTTCAAAAAAACGAATGACTCAAGAGCGAATGTTATCGATTTTACAAGAACAAAACGATCTAAAAGAAGGTGATAAGCGAAAAATAGGTTTTGTATGAAAATTTAAGAGCTTATGATGTAATGAACTAAGTTTAATATATTGAGAGTTAAGTATGAAGTTTTCAAAATTAGCAAAAGAAAGTTTGGGATGTTATGTATACTGCTTAATTGACCCTAGTAATAATGAAATTTTCTACATAGGTAAAGCGTCTAAAAATAATAGAGCATTTGATCATTTAAAAGAGATTGGAAAAGAAACAGATAAGAGCGGCCGCATTTCAGATATAAGAGCTGCGGGTGAAGAGCCTAGAGTTGAAATTTTAAGATATGGTTTAGATGAAAGCACTGCATTTGAAGTTGAAGCTGCGATTATTGATACGATAGGTTTGGAGAATTTGACAAATGCAGTCAGGGGGCACGGCATAGAAAAGGGTCGCTCTAGTGTGGATGATATCGAAAGATTACATTCTTCAAAACCTCTTTTAGTTGATAGTATTAAAGAAAAGTGTATTTTGTTTTATATAAATCAGACATATTCACCGACATTAAGTGAGCCTGAAATCTACGATATGACACGTCAATTTTGGTACGGTGTATCTGAGGAAACTAGAAAAAATAACAAGTACAATCTTGCCTTAGCAGTAGTTGATGGGGTGGTAGTTCAAGTTTATACAATAGAGGCTTGGTTTGAAGCTGGCTCTACATTGTCTACCAGAGTTTATAAAGGAAAACCTAATAAGTGGGAGTTTATAGGGCAAGCTCATAAAGAACATTATCTGCGAGGGCGTATGCTGATAAATTCTGATGGTAAGCCAATACCAGCTATGCAACAAGGTTATAGTTACCTACCTAAAAAGTGATCAGATACATTAATGAATTCACACCGTCATTTATCCATTTTAGAGCTTGTGCCAATAGCGCCAAGCTCTATCACGACCCAACAGCTGCAGCAAAAACTGCTTGAACGTGGGTTGGAGATTTCAACCCGCATGCTTCAACGAGACCTGCAATCACTATACGAGCAAGGTTGCTTTGGGCTTGAAAAAGACACGCGGAGTAAACCGTATGGCTGGTCTATCAATGCGCAGTGGCGAGGTGGTAGCGCTAAAATAATGAGCAGCGAAGTGGCTGAACATTATTTGTTGCTGGAGCAATTACTACCGCAATCAGTCCCGAGTGACGTTAAGCAGTCAGTGCATATTAAAGCAGAGCAGGCGTTAAAGCGTGTTAATGGCCATCTGCCTGAGTGGCTCTTAACTCTGCCTAAGCCTTCGTTAAAAGTGAATATTGATACTCAGTTAGTAGTTCAAATTGAGCATGCGATTGAGCATAAACGTGCAGTGAGTGCTGAGCTTTATAGAGTACTTTACAATGAGGCACATTGGCTTAAGTTTACTGAATTGAGTTTTTATAACTTAGTTGAGCAAGGCGGTGTTTTAATGGTGCAGTTTATGGTGGGGCAACTTCACGATAAATGCTACCAAATGCCGGTTTACCGTATTCGTAATGTACAGGTACTACAAAAAACACGACGTGGGCCAACTGCTGAGCAATTAAAATCGTTACGCAGTGCTATTAATAAAGGCATGAAGCAATCAGCTATTGAGTTAATTGTTAAAGTGCCCAGCCATTCGGCGGTTAATCAAGGTTTTATTGAACTTGGCGAGCTGATTGACAAGCAACATATTGACGATAAAAACGTATTACTCACCTACCAAACCATTGATACAGAGCAGTTAACTGATGAGTTGCTTAAATGTGCTCATTGGCTTGAGGTTATTAAACCTGAAAAGCTGCGGCAAAGAATTATTTCTAAGCTTAAAGCTGCTACTACAAACTACCTCTAATGACCTTAGCTAGTCTGGGTGCGTCAATTCTTGACGCACCTGTTTGCTATGCTTCTTTTAAAGATGAAAGGAGTGGTTATGTTTCAATTAATTGAGCAGCAAGATGGTTTATCTATTGGTGTATTTGGTATTGGTGGCTGCGGCTGTAATACGTTAAATAGTATTTATGAGCAGCGAGAGAGTAAGCAGGCTAAGTTATTTAGTGTTAATACCGATAAAGTGGTGCTCGAACATACACAAAGTGATGATGCCGTGCTTATCGGTGCTGAGTTAACTCATGGTTATGGCGCTGGGGCCGATCCTGAGGTTGGCCTACAGGCTGCTCAAGAGAGTAAAGAGCAACTGTTAGTATTAATAAATAGCTGCGATATTTTATTGTGTGCAACAGGGCTTGGTGGTGGCACCGGCACTGGCGCAAGCCCATTTATAGCGCAGCTTGCGCGTGAGCAAAATAAGCCAGTGATATTTGTAGCGACATTGCCTTTTAGCAGTGAAGGGCAGTTTAGAAGCAACATAGCGCAAGCAGGGCTGAATACCTTAAAAGAGTATGCTAATGCGGTGATCACGTTACCTAATGATCAACTTATTGAAGTGTTAGGTAATGATGTTGGCTTGTTTGATGCCTTTAAACACAGCAACCAAATATTGCATTCATTAATAAAATCGTTAATCGATATGCTGTGTTATCAAGGTTTGATTAACGTTGATTTAAACGACTTTGCTAAAATTATGGATTGCCAAGGCGATGCCGTATTAGGTGTAGGCAAGTGCGATCTTGAAGATGAACTTTCAAACGCGCTTGATGGGGCGCTTAATAATCCGCTGGTTAACCAAGTTGATATGTCATCAAGTACCGGCGTTATTGTGCAAGTAAACTGTAAAGATGAGATTTCACTGGGTAGTTATAATCTCATCACCGACACGGTTCGCCAGCAAGTTAGCCCTAATGCGTTAGTGATCTGTGGTGTGTCTAAAATTGAGAGCTTAGCAACTAATTACGAACTGTTGATCATAGCAACGGGCGCAAGCGCGAAGATGCTTGTTGAACCTAATGATAAAGCGCCTAATAGTGAACTAAAAAAGCCAGATGCTGTAATCTATAAACCTCAAGCTTCAGATATTTTTGATATACCCGCATTTATTCGTAATCAAGCCCCGCCGCCCTCCGGGAAATAACGGTTATTCACTATTTGTACTTAAAGGGTTGTTAGCTGTTGTTTTCAGAGTCTGAATATTTTTTTAAGTGGTATAAATCTATGAACGTATATTTAGATGATGAGAGGGAAACTCCAGCCGGTTGGTTACGAGCCTATTGGCCCGATGAAGTGATTAAACTTTTGAAGACCGGTAAAGTAAAGCAGCTCAGCCTTGATCATGATTTAGGAAATGATACTAAAGGCACTGGCTATGATGTTTTACTTTGGATTGAGCGGGCAGTGTTTATTGATGGCTTTGTACCACCAGCAATAACCGTTCATTCAGCTAATAGCTCAGCACGCATAAAAATGGAGCGCGCAATTACACAAATTAACTTACTGGCTAGAAATCAACAGGGCTCTAAACGCTGCTATAACGAGTCGTAAATCTTACAATTAAACAGGATTATTTATGACGATATTATATATCACTGGCGCAGGTGTAAGTGCAGCCAGTGACATCCCAACTTTCCGGGGGCAAGACGGTTATTGGACCATTGGCAGTAAAAATTATACACCGATGAAAATGGCCACTCGCGGGATGTATAAATTTAATCCTCACGAATTTTTAGCGTGGTATTACCATCGATTTACGACTTATAGAGATTATGGGCCAAATGAAGTACATAAATGGCTTAGTGATAAAAATGTGAACACCCAAAATATTGATGGGCTTGATGGCAAAGCGGGTAACAAAAACTACATCGCTATTCATGGTCGCCTTGATCAAATGACTCTCTATCAAAAAAATGGTTTGCCAGAACTAATAGCCGCACCGCGGTATAAAGTTGATGAAAGCCGCTTAAACGATTCGTTATTGGAGCTGTTTAACATTGAAAACAAAAATCCGAAGGTGAACCGTTCGTTTAAACCGTATGTGTTGTTATTTGATGAATACTACACTGAGCTTTACCGTTTTCGTGAAGCTAAACAACGCATGCTTAATGCAGATAAAATGGTGTTTATTGGTACCTCTTTTAATGTTGGCATTACCAATATGGCGCTTCAGATAGCAGCAGAGTATAACAAGCTAGTTGAAATTGTAGATCCTGATCCTGTGGCGCTCTCAATTGGAAACATCACATATAAAAAAATGGCGGCAATCGACTATATACAAAAAATGGGATGATTTCTGTTCGTCGCACAGGGCAATTAATTAGTAAATGATTGCCCTGCGGTGAGGATAATCAAACCATTTAGTACTTTTTGGACAGAGGTTAAACGCCTCGATGATTTGAGTTTTAAAAGTTATCTTTAGCAAACCAGAGTATGAGGGCTAATACTTTCCTTCTTCTAGCTTACTTGTACATCTAATTCTAACTGCATTGATATCTTAGGTAAGCTCAATGCATTTAGACTTTAAGAATTCTAAAAATACTTTTACCTTTTCTAGCGGGTATTTTCTGCCTGCATAAAATGCGTATAACACCAGATCTTCTGGTTCATGGTCGAGTTTAATATTGATCAATGAGCCGTTGTCTATATCTTCTTGGCATGCATGAATGGGTAAAATGGCATAGCCGAGCCCTTTTAGTGCAGCGGCTTTGGCCATGTTGCCACTGTTTACTTTAAAATTAGATTTTACTTGCACTGCTTGTTGCTGTTTAAAACGCCAAGGCATACCTTGCAGTACTGATAAGCTAGTAATACAAGGAACTTTACTTAACTCATCTAGCGAGCGAGGCGGTGGCGCATTGTTGATCAGTTGTGGCGCGCCAACAATGCAACTGGGCCAGCGCAGCAGTTCTTTAGCAACCCAACCTGAATCGTCCAATGGACCACGGCCAAAGCGTAGCACCAAATCAAATCCCTCTAACAAGCCTTCGGTTGGATTTAGTTGCGTATCGCAACTTAGTTGTATTTGTGGATGCACAGAGCAAAACTCTGCGCTTATTTCGGCTAAAAAAGGCAGATCAGGCATGATGATTTTAAGATGCCCGGCAAGAGAATCACCATACAAAGACACCTCTTCTAGCGAGTCATTCATTGCTTGTATCAGTGGGGTGATAGATTGATAAAGTTGTTTTCCTGCAGCCGTTGCAATCATTTTTCGGGTGGTACGTTGTAATAACCTTAAATTAAGTTGCTTCTCTAATAACGCGACATGGCGGCTAACATTAGATGTAGGCAATTGCAGTTGTTCGGCTGCGAGTTTAAAGCTCAGTTGTTCATATACGCACTGAAAGCTGAGTAACCACTGAAGTTCGATTTTATCAATCATTAATTAACTCAAAATATGGGATTAATAACGCAATTATTACTAATTTATCTTAAAAAATGACTTTGTGATAATGGTTATTCAGTTAATTATTGAGGTAAAGAATATGAACAGCAAGCGAATTGCCATTGTGGGTGCGGGCATCGGGGGGATAGCGCTGGCCATTCTTGCAGCACGAAAAGGTTATCAGGTGAACATATTTGAGCGCGATAGTGAGATTTCCTCTATTGGTGCCGGGGTAACGTTATGGCCGAATGCAATGTTTGTGTTACAGCAAATGGGCTTGGATAAACAGATCCAAGCGCTGGGCGGTATGCCTTTGTTTATGCGTCAGTGTGATCAGCATGGCACGGTGCAAAGTGAATTTGATATTGCAAAAGTAAATACACTCAGTGGTTTTTCTAGTATCAGTATATTGCGCCGTGATCTTATGAGTGTGTTGGGCCGCACATTAGCTGATTTAGGGGTAAACATACATTTTAACAGCGCAATAACCGTATCAGAGATTGCTCAACTAAAACAAGATTTTGATTTAGTTGTGGGCGCTGATGGGCGGATGAACTCGGTGGTAAGGCAATTTTTATATGCTGAAAAAATCACTCCTCAGTATCAGGGGTTTATTAATATTATTGCTATTAGCCAGTTAAAACCGGGCACTTTAGATAATGTGATCCATGATTTTCGCGGCCGTGGCGAGCGCTTTGGTATTGTGCCTGTTAAAGCAGACCTTTGTTATTGGGCTGCCGGGTGGAGTACAAATATTGATAAAGCGCGGCCGCTATCTGCTTGGTATGAAGAAATGCACCAACGCTTTTTAACTTGGCCAGATGCAGTACAGCAGGTGCTTAAGTCTTATGATGAAAACTCACTGAAACGAATATTTGTGCACGATATTGACCGTTTGCCATATTGGCATCAAGGTAATGTACTGATTATGGGGGATGCGGCTCATGCTCCTTTACCTACTTCAGGGCAGGGGGCATGTCAGGCGCTAGAAGATGCTTGGCATCTTGTACGGGTGTTAGAAAAGTATGATGATTTAGAGCACGCCTTAACGGCTTTTTATCAACAACGCATAGATAAAACCTCAGCCTCTCAACTTGTTGGTCGGCAAGTCGCGCAGAAAATTTTCACTACAGCAGCTGATACCAATGAGACACCAGCGCTAGGTATCTCTGCTCAGCAGTTAGTAACGTTATGGATGCAAGGCTTGAGTAATTAACCTATCGAGCTCTGTTATTTAGGTGCGAGCAAGGCTATTTATGAGGTGGTTATTTGCTCGCTTATTCAGTTACTTGTAAGTTGTGGTTAACAATCCATTAAGTCTGGCTGTGTACAATTGCCGCCTTTACAATTGTTAACCAGTAATGGACTCGTACATTCAATGTCAACCTCAACGTGTTACTCGCCTTTAGCAGCATCGCTGCGTTTTTCAGTTATTAGTTTATCGGTTTTTAGTGCTATGAATGCGGCGGCTGCCGAGCAATTAACAGGCACTCAAACAGAAAAAGATATGGAAGTGATTGAGGTGCGAGGTATTCGCTCTAGCATGGCTGAAAACTTAGCGGTGAAGCGTTTATCAAGTTCTGTGGTTGATGCCATTACCGCTGAAGACATTGGTAAATTCCCGGATAAAAACGTGGCTGATTCATTAGCCCGTGTGCCGGGTGTAGTGATTGAACGTGAAGGCGGTGAAGGATCAACGGTGAGTATTCGTGGTTTATCGTCTGATCTTACTTACACGCAGTTAAATGGTAATTTTATTGCCTCGTCACCAGGAGAGCCATCTCGTTCATTTGATTATGCTTTACTCCCATCAGCGATGATCGCAAGCGTTGAAGTATTCAAATCACCTGAAGCGCGACTAGATGAAGGTGGCGTCGGTGGTACAGTGTTAATGCATAGCCGCAAACCATTGGATATGGATGCTAATTCGGGCGTTTTTAATGTTGAAAGTACTTATGCAGATGTAACGGAAGATTATGAACCTCAGTTTACTGGTTTGTATTCATGGAAAAACGATAGCGATAGCTTTGGTTTTTTACTTGGCTATACCCGTCAAGAGCGCACCAACCGTACGCTCTCTGGTGGCACAGATGCCAATGTTTGGCGTTACACAGGTCAGCAAGCTGTTGATATAAATGGTAACGAGGTTAATAACAGTAATGACTGGGGCGCGGTGACTGATGCCAACGGGCAACGTTATGAGAATATGTGGTTTCCGCAGGTGGTGCGCAGCTCTGTTGTGAATGAAAAACGTGAACGTGAAGGCGTGCAGTTTTCGACTCAGTGGCGACCAACTAATCGCATTGAACTAGGTTTTAATTACTTTGGTTTTAGTTTAAAGCAACAACGCAGCGACTCGGTCGTTGATATGCCGGAATGGGCGTTAAATCCTGACTTTTTAACCGGTATTACACTTGATGAAAGTGGCACAATTGTCAATGGCATGGACTACAGTGCCATGGCCAGTGGCGTTGAAAAAGATATGCAATTGCCGTGGTTGCGCGGCAGTTATTTGGATGAAGAGTCAACCTCTGATACTTTTGATTTTAACTTAAGCTACGAAGGCGACAACTTTACAGCACGCTTTGTCGTTGGTAAAACTAAAGCTAAAGGCGGGCCAAAAGAAAGTTGGCAAGCAGCGTATAAAAGCTCAAACGCGGGTGAGGGGCAAAGTAATATTGAGAACGCCTCGCAAAGTGCCGCTTGGTCAATCAGTGATGACCGTATTTCGATGCTGATAGACCCAAATACACTCAATAACTTGCTCGCAGGTGTTGGCGGAGGTCGTGATGCAGGCTCATCGAACTCAAGTTTTGTACGTAGCACCTTAGCAGAAAAGTACTACCAAGCTGACGTTGATTTTTATGTTGATTGGGGCATATTGACCACCATTCGCACTGGTGCAAAATACCGCGATGCATCACTGCATCGCGAAACGGGCAACAACTTTTTCCTTGATCCGAGTTTTGATATTGCCGCAGGCGAGGCAAGCGCAAGCGGTATCACGCAATTTGATAGCTATCAATGGAATAATGGTATGCCACAGGCACAAGATGTGTTTAATGTGGAAGGTGAAAGCAATATTGCTGGTGGCTTTAATATCAATTTAATGCCAACTATTAATTGGCATAAATATCGCGATTATATTTACAGTAACTATGTGCCGTATACTCGAATTGAAGATAACTTTGTCTATGATATTGCCGAGCAGATCAGTGCGTTTTATTTACAAGGTGATTTTGAGTACAGAGATATACGCGGTAATTTTGGTGTGCGCGTTGTACAAACCAAGACTAGCAGTGCTTCAACCGATCTCTATACCTTTTTATTGGATGAAACCGATGACGAAACGGGCGAGCAAATCACCGGTGATGATCGTTTAGTTGAGCAATACCAGTTGATCACCCAGCAAACAACAGACACCCACGTATTGCCGAGTTTAAATATTGCGTGGGATGCCAGTGATGATGTGGTGATCCGTGGTGCGCTTGCTAAAGTGATGTCGCGCCCCGATTACGGCGATTTGGGTAGTCAACAGCGTATTACTTATGTGTCGGACGAATGGGCAGATGATCGCGCCGCTTTTAATGAACAACCCGGATTTAGTGGCAGTGGTGGTAATAAAAATTTAAAAGCGTTTGAGTCAGTACAAGCCGATTTATCTCTTGAGTATTACTACGCGCCAGGTTCTGCATTAGGTGTAGCGTTATTTCATAAACAGGTCGATAACTTTATCGTGCCACTGGTGATTGATTCACAGCGTGAATTTGCAGGGCAAAAAGGTCTTGTTGATGCTGGTACTATTAGTATTTCCCCGTATAGCACCGTAGGTAATGGTACTGATGCGGTATCAAAAGGGGTGGAAGTGTTTATTCAACACGCCTTTGATAGTGGCTTTGGTATTTACGCAAACTACACGTATAACAACACCAATCAGGCCGATGTAACAGTTGCAGGTGAAAAGTTAGCAGAGTCGCCATTAATAGGCAGTGCTGACTATCAATATAACACCTCCGTTTATTATGAAGGGGATAGTTTTAACATTCGCGCTTCGTACAATAAACGAGGTGAAACGGTGCTCGGTATTAACAGTGGTTTAAATGTCTACCAAGATCCATACCAGCAAGTAGATGTAAATGCAGCATATAACGTTACCGATAACTTAAGCTTTACCGCAGCGGTAATTAACTTAACGCAATCGGAGTCGGTAACACGTTTGGGTAAAGATACCGATGCGCGGCTACTTAATACTAGTTATTCAGGCCGCCGTTATTATGCTGGGATTAATTACAGCTTTTAAGTGTGCTAACAGCGCGATGTATAATCGCGCTTACTAGCTTACTAGCTTACTTAGCATAATCGCGCTTTTTAGACATGCCGCCAATGCCCGCATTAAAGCTATTGGTTGGATCTAAATTGCGATAGTTATCAGCAAGGGCTGGTTTTGCATCATAATGATGTCCTACATTATGCTCTGCGGGGTATTGCGCGCCGCGTTGCTCTAATAACTCAAGTAAGGCTGCTTTAATTGCTTTGCCGTCTTCACCTTTACGCACTAAGTAATCTTGGTGAAATACGTGACATAAAAAGTGCCCGTAATACAGTTTCCCTACTAATTTATTGCAGATGCTTGGCGGTAATTTTTCGAACCATTCGTTGTCGTTACGTTTTAAAGCGATATCCAGCGCGAGAATATCTTCGACTTCTTGATGATTTATTTTGGCATATTGCACAGCAGCACCTGCGGCAGCAAAACGTAGTAAGTATGCCGATTTAGCTTCTTGCTCACTACACTGAAAAAAATCAATTTGGTAGTCTTTTTGAACGTGTTCAAGCAATGCAAGAGTTTGTTGATGCGCCTCGCCTTTAACTGTCAAAATGAGCTGATGTTGATATTGACTATTCCATTGCTTGAGCTTATTGGGTGTTTGACTTGGGAACAGTTTTGCGAAGCAATAAACTAGTTTATCAATAGCATTTTTGGATATAAAAGGCAGTTTTTGACAGACGGAATCGAGCTGGCGCTTAATATTAAAAAAAGTAGGCAACCAATTGGTGCCAAGATGTTTAATTAATAATACTGTATCTCGACCATAATTATCAGCAAGCTCAAAAATATCACGGTGTAAATATTCGGCGTAAACAGGCAAGCTGGTGGCTTGCTCTAATAACGTTTTTCGTACCGCTTGCAACGCAGTGGAGGAATTAGTACCGAGGTAAAACGTCAGTTCTTGTTGATTTTTTGCGAAGGTATCTACTCGTACGGCAAATACAGCTAGTTTTCCCGCACAGCCGCTGGCTTGATGTAAACGCCGAGGATCGGCATTAAATCGTGCCGGGGTATCATCATCTGTTTTACGAACCCAATCGGCATATTCGCGATCAGATGCTTTCTTAGCTGTCGTTTTAACATCTTGGGTGCGGTATTTTTTATTTTGTAAATTAGTGAGTATTTGCTCTGGTGTATCGCCAAGTTCAATATCTAAATTATTAATTAAACTGAGGCTACCATTGCTATTTACTTGGGCGTATAAGGCAAGTTCAGTTTATGCTGGGCCTCGCTCAACTAAAGCGCCACCTGAGTTATTACATACCCCACCGACAATCGATGCGCCAATACATGATGAGCCAATAACTGAATGTGGTACTCGGCCGTATGGGGCGAGGGCTTTTTCTAATGAGAACAAACTCGCCCCAGGGAACGCGACAATTTGTTGTTGCTCAGCTAATACTTGAATGTCGTTAAGGCGCGAGGTGTTGATGATCACCGTATTGCGATCGCAACCTTGTGTCGGTGTTGAGCCGCCCGTTAAACCGGTATTTGCGGCTTGCATAATAACGATGACCTTTGCACTTACACAGGCTTGTAAAATATGCCATTGTTGTAATAGTGTTGCCGGTTTTACTACTGCTAGTGCCGGACCGTGACCTTCTCTAAAGCCTTTACGGTAAGGAGCAGTTGCACGATCGCTCGTTAATACATAACGTGCGCCAACAATCTTTTTAAAAGATCGAACTAAGGAGGATTGTGACATGAAAACTCTAGTTAAGTGAAGACTTTAACGATGTATCTATATACTGGCTTTTGCGCACACTGGTACGCAATTTTTCTTGTTCTAAAACTTGTGTCGCGTCGATATCATTTAAAGGTATCGCATCTTCGCGGGTTAAGTTGCCATCGGCCACCAGCGATAAATAACGCGAACAACAGACACGTAAAAATGAAGTGAAATTACCAATGTCGTGATCAGCATCAAGAGATTCAAGGTACAGCTTAGTGATCATTTGATTAACGGTCATTTGATCACGAAATGCCACTTCTTCTAAAATATCCCAAAAAAACTCTTCTAAACGAATCGACGTAACAACGCCGTCAATCCGCAGTGATTTGGTACGACAGGTCCATAACCGACTGTCGGCATTAATAAAAAGTTGGCACATGATTAACCTCTTGATGCTGCTGAACTGCGATTATAGCAAGGCTACAAACTGTTTTAACATGGCAGGGTGTGCAGGCCATGCTGGTGCTGTTACTAGTTTGCCATCGGTAATGGCGCCATCCATTGGTAATTCAACGTACTCGGCACCCGCCATTTTCACTTCAGGTTGGCAAGCAGGGTAAGCGGATACTTTTTTACCTTCAATAACTCCTGCTGCTGTGAGCAATTGCGGGCCGTGACAAATAGAGGCAATGGGTTTATCCGCTGTAGCAAAATGCTGAATTATTTCAATTACTTTCGCGTTTAAGCGTAAATACTCAGGGGCACGGCCACCGGGTAAATACAGGGCATCGTAATCAGCGGCATTAATATTGGCAAATGTCGCGTTTAGCGCAAAGTTATGACCGCGCTTTTCAGTATAGGTTTGGTCGCCTTCAAAATCATGAATTGAGGTGGCGATAGTATCACCTGCTTTTTTATCAGGACATACAGCATCAACTTGGTGACCCATCGCCAATAATGCTTGAAAAGGCACCATGTTTTCATAGTCTTCTACAAAGTCACCGGTGATCATAAGTACTTTAGCCATGTTCTGCTCCAGATATTAATTGTGCGTAAACGTATCAGAGTGGAGATTAAGTGCACTCTAATACAATGAGCTCCTAGTAAAACATACACTAATCAGTAACGGGTAATATTCTAATACTACACAGTCATTTTATAGGATATCTTGTTGCCATCGCAGCGCTAAAAAATCAATAAACGCTCTGACCACATTTTGTTGATAATGACGAGATAAATACACAGCCCATAAATGCTGGCTAGGTGATGAAAAAGATGGATTCACTTTAACCAGTTTACCTTGCTCTAAATAGCGATTTGCCAAGTCACACGGCAAATTTGCGATCCCCATTCCTTTGATTGCTGCTTTTAGTAGCACAGACATATCATTAGCATTAATACTGCCTTTTACGGTGACTTTTTCATCCTCGTTATCACTAATAATATGCCATGTTGAACTACCGCTATGCACTAAACAATTGTGTTGCAATAAATCTTGCGGTTTAGTGATTGGACTGTTGTTCGCCAAATAAGTTGGGGAGGCGCAAATAGCCGTATTGATATACATAAGCTTACGCGCAATTAATTGCTCATCAGGCTCATGAGTATAGCGCAGTGCTATATCTACTCGCTCATCAACCAGTTGTGATAACCGATCTGAGAGTACTAGCTGAAAATGAGTATTTGGGTGTATAGCAACAAATTCTTCAATTGCATCAAACAACAGATTTTGGCCAAGTCCAATAGGGGCTGCGACTCTAATGGTACCAACCAGCTCGTTATTATGGTTATGTGCTCTACTTTGTAAATCCAATACGGTGCTGAGTATTTGCTTACAGTAGGCAAGCGCTTCTTCGCCCTGATTGGTTAAGCTGACTTTACGGGTGGTGCGGTGAAATAATCGCAAGCTCAGCCACTGCTCAATGTCTTGTACGTGGCGGGTGACTTGTAAGCGGCTGAGCTCTAAGTGAGCAGCTGCTTTTGTAAAGCTGCCACTGCGGGCGACTTCAACAAAGCTTTGGATTGCAGTTATCTTATCCATTAGCATCCTAAGGTGAACTAATGTGTATCTATAAGGTTTATTTATCATCAATTAATGAGCAAGTAAACTGATTACATCAACTCAGATGATTAATACTTTTTTAAGGATACAGACATGAATATTACTATTTTAGGCGCAACAGGTTGGATTGGTAGCCACATCATGGCGCAGGCAAAAGCTAATGGTCACAATGTGACGGCGGTTGTTCGTGATGCGGATAAGGTGACTGACGGTACAGCGGTAGAAGAGTTTGACTTACAATCTCAAAATGACATTGCAGAAGTATTAACGAACGCTGATGTGGTGATTGCCTCAATCGGTGGACGTGCAGCGGGTAACCATGAATTAGTTGCGCAAACGGCCAAGCGTTTATTAACTGCACTGTCAGGTAGCAGTACTCGTTTACTGTGGGTTGGTGGTGCAGGTAGTTTAGAAGTTGCGCCTGGTGTTACGTTAGTGTCATCGCCGGACTTTCCTGCTGAATATAAAGATGAAGCGTTGGCGCAAGGTGAGGCTCTCAGTGTATTTAAAGCAACAAACACAACCACACAATGGACGTTTGTAAGCCCTGCCGCGGTTATTTACCCTGGCGCAAGTGAAGGTCCGTATCGTATTGGTGGCGATGCGTTTTTTACTAATGAACAAGGTGAAAGCAAAATATCAGTGACTGATTACGCGATTGCTATGCTGGATGAAGTGCAAAATGCCGCGCATATTAATCAACGTATGAGCGTCGCTTATTAAGGGTTTTTCGCAGGGCTTACAAATAAAGTATGATTATTTAATGATACTTTTGAACCCACTTTTATCCTTTGCATTAACCAGCTTTAACCAGCTTTACCTGAGCCTTTTGCAACTTAGGTAAAGCTAAATCTAAAGGTTATTGCTTATGAGCAGCCGATTTTTTGAAGCAATGATATGGCAAAACCTATTTGCTCAGCTTAGTAATACTAGGATGTTATTCGCGTGTAAGCTTACTTTTAGCAACTATTTATTACTTTCACTTTTACAATGATCTCATGTCTAGACTATATTTGAACTGGTAACTGATTAATTATTTTAATTTTAGTGCAATCTTACAATCAGTTTTTGCATGCAAAGATTGCCTTTACTATTGATAAGTGATGCATTGTATTGATGATTAGCTATTCTGATATGGCCGAACGAAAACTTATTATTAGGTTCTTTTCCGTAATAGGTACGTTGACAACGCTTTGTATGGCAATAATCGCTTTGTTTAATAATCAATCTACTTTGGTTTACCCTCTATTAGGCTCATCAATTTTACTTGCTTCCCCTTTTTGCCTTGGTGATAGAGTCGAGATTTCCTCTTTAATTGTTTTGTATACTTTATATGCTTTAATGATTTATTTAGTACTTACAGGAGGGAGCCATGGTACTGGGCCTATTTGGATTTTTATTGTATCTCCGGTAACCTTTTTTGTGCGTGGTTTTAAACGGGGAATCATTGATTTAATTATTTTTGTAATTTGCGTAACTGGCGCCTTTTATTTATCGAGCTACTTTAAATTTTACAGCGGTTACTCGGTTTATTTTCCAATTCGTATTATTGCTTCTTTTATAATTGTTGCGTTATTGAGTGGCTTTTATGAATATTTTCGGCAAATGTATAGCCACCGTTTGATTGAACTTGTACATAAAAATGAGTATTTAGCGACTCGCGACCCTTTAACAAACTTGCCTAATCGACGTTATGCTATGGCGGAACTCGAGCAATTTGATGCCCAGCTGCAAACTGGGAGTATTATCATTGCGGATGTAGATAATTTTAAGGATATTAATGATCAATATGGTCACTCAGTTGGCGATGAAGTACTAAAGCACCTTGCTGATTTATTTGTTGCTCAGTTAAGTGAAAATGATATGGTGGGGCGGTGAAGAGTTTTTATTTTTTCTACGCCATAAAAATAAACAACAAGCGACACAATTTGCCAACGATATTCATTATGCTTTATCACAAAATCGTTTAGATATTGGTGTAAACCAGCTGGCTGTTACAGTGAGCATGGGGATCAGTAAACTAACTGCGGATGTGCCGATTGATAAAGCGATGCACAAAGCGGATGAATTGCTTTATCAAGCAAAGAAGCAAGGCAAAAATCAAACGTGTGTTTAGCGCTTATTGGGAACGCTATGAATACATTATATATAACCGGAGCCGGTGTGAGTGCCGCCAGCGGCATTCCTACCTTTCGAGGTGAAGATGGGTTTTGGACTATTGGCAGTAAAAACTATACGCCAATGGAAATGGCTACGCGTGCTATGTATGAAAACAACCCACGGGAGTTTTTAGCTTGGTATTATCATCGCTTTGCTACTTATCGCAACCACGGTCCTAACGAAGTTCATCAGTGGTTGAGCGATAAAAACCTGATCACACAAAATATTGACGGACTAGATGGCAAAGCAGGCAATAAAAACTATATCGCCATTCATGGCCGGCTTGATCAAATGACTTTGTTTCATCATCAAGGCGATGATGTGAAAGCGCATACGACACCGTGGGATAATGTAGACGAAAGCCGCTTACATGAGTCACTGCTTGAGCTGTTTAACATTGAAAACCAGCAGCCAGTGGTGGATCAATCTTTAAAGCCTTTTGTGTTGCTATTTGATGAATATTACACTGAACTTTATCGTATTAGCGAAGCACAACAGCGGATGCTTGATGCCGATAAAATCGTTTTTATTGGCACTTCGTTTAGCGTTAATATTACCCAAATGGCGCTAGAAGTGGCACGCAATTACGATATCCCAATCGAAATCGTTGATCCAGAACCTGCGCATGTTATGTATAGTAATGTGAGTTATCATAAAATGACTGCATTAGACTATATTCAACGTAACTAAACATAGCAACACTGAAGAGATTTAAATGAAAGATTTAACAGCAATAGCCAATTTATCAATATTATTAGTAGAGCCTTCAGATGTTCAGCAAAAGCTTATTATAAAGTCACTTACTCAATGCGGTGTGTCACAAATTGAAACTGCCACTTCTCAAGCGAAAACGTTAACAATGCTGGAGAATTATCAGCCGGATTTGGTTATTAGCAGCATGTATTTTTCTGACGGTAGCGCTGACTCTTTATTGCAAAAAATCAGAGTAACCCCTGGTATTGAGCATCAAGCTTTTATGCTGGTATCAACAGAGCGCAATAAAACCTATCTTGAACAGTTAAGGCAGTCAGGGGTATTAGCTATTTTACCAAAGCCATTTAGCGCTGAGGCAATTACGCGTGCGTTAAAGGCAACCTTAGATATCATCACTGAAGAAGAAGTTGAGTTAGAGCATTTTGATGTAACGCTATTGCGTGTACTTGTGGTTGATGACAGTCGTTTTGCTCGTAAGCATATTATTAGGGTCTTGGCTGGAATGGGAATACCGACGCCTGTAGAAGCCGAAAATGGCAAACAGGCGATTGAACACCTTAATAGTCAATCATTTGATTTAATTGTTACTGATTACAATATGCCAGAAATGGATGGCAAAGAGCTAACGGAGACCGTAAGAAGCTCGAATGCTTACTCGCATATTCCTATTTTGATGGTGAGTTCTGAGGCAAACGACACTCATTTAGCTAATATTGCTCAAGCTGGTGTAGATGCCATATGTGACAAGCCATTTGAACCTGCCACAGTAAGAGAGCTGCTATTTAAAATAATGTCTTAGATATTCACCTAAATGACTTAATAGCAAGCTGAGTTACTTCAACACTATTTTATTGAGGCTTTAGCTTGTGTTACATCAAGACGAGCTTCAAGAGGATCTGGTGAAAAAGTCGCAGTACCTTGTTTATTCAGTTGTAGGATATAGCGCTCATCTTCTTTAAATGCGCGCCAAGCAGATAACCCCGGCCCATTGGGTGTGCCGTATTTAATAAAATTAGTAACGTAACGATGCATTGTTTTAGCCGTTTGTTTGTCTTGCTCGGTGGTAATATGGCCATACTTAGTTGTTACTGTATTTAAAAAGTAAGGTATTTCAGTCGCGTGCGCTGCGCCTTGTGCAGTAACTGTTTGTGCTACATAGCCAAATCGGTAAATAAACGCGGGCTGTGAAAATTTACTCACTTGTTGAGCAACAAAACGAGCAGGTTCTTGCATTAAGAGGTCTTGACCAGTTTCATAATTAAGTATTGCGAGATCTGTGTTGCCTTTACTGTCATAAGCTTGTTGGGCTTGCTCAGCGCGTGAGCCAAAACTTTTAAATAATGCTTCCTTTGTGCTGTAAATTGCAAAGCCAATATCTTTATCTGTGGTGCCAACCATAGTGGGAACATGGCTAAAGTTACCTTCGTTGAATGCTTCTTCGGTCGATGAACTAACTAATATACCGTCTAAAATGGGCCCGCCAACATAGGTGGGCGCTTCTGGGGTAGGGGTCATATTTGCTAAGTTAAGGCCATCAACAAGCTGCTCGGCGCTTAGCGCACGCAGTGCGTTTAATGCTGCTTTATTATCGCCTGTTATACCGTGCTGAGCTGCAAAGTTAACTCCCACTTGCTCAGCTGATAGGATATTTTTATTATCACTGGTTAGTGGCAGTTGATTAAAAAGCTCTCTGCCACCACCAGACATAATAATAGCTTTATTGAATAATCCTTGTGCAGCAGAGGTTTGCATCATTGCATGCACCGACTTACCGCCCGCAGATTCGCCCATCAGTGTGACTTGCTGAGGATCACCACCAAATTGGCTGATATTACTTTTGACCCAGTTTAATGCTGCAATTTGATCCATGAAGGCATAATTGCCAAGAGCATCATTTTCAAAGCTACTCAGTGCTGGATGAGCAAAAAAACCAAACCGGCCAAGTCGATAATTAAAGCTGACAAACACCACACCTTGCTTTGCAAAACTTTCACCGGAATACACACCAGGAGATGAACCGCCATTGACAAAGCCACCCCCATAAATCCACACCACTACTGGGTAAGGCTGTTTACTCTGTTTTGCAGGCTTAAACACATTCAAATATAAACAATCTTCAGCTGGTGGGGTTCCCAGTGGTGCAGCATCGCCAGCAAATGGTTTTTGCATGCAATCTGCTGCGAATTCGGTAGTACTTTTTACACCTTGCCAGTGAGTTACTGGTTGCGGTGCGCGCCAGCGCTTATCATTTACCGGCGGAGCAGCAAAAGGGATCCCTTTAAAAGAAATCACTTTACCCGAATCAGTACCTTGAATTTTGCCGCCAGTTACATCAGCAATGGTATTTTGGGATGGCTCGGAGCAAGCTTGTACAATAAAAATAGTAGCGATCAGTGATGGAATAAAAAGCAGAGATTTAAGAGAACGCAATACCATTTTTAAGCCCTGTAATGGTTGTTTTAATGTCTATAGTTATCAGATAGTAGCATCTAGACTCGTATAATAAAAAGTGACTATACAGAAAATAATCAAATGCTATACCGAGAGACTCGTTGTATTTATTAGATTATTAATTCATCAATGCTAGACTTATTGCTACATAAAAATACTTTCGTTACTCAAGCAAATACCTTACCCAAATGTGGGTTATAAAAATGCTAGCATTGCAGTGCTGCCAATAGCTAGATCCAAGTGTATGTAAAGGAATACGTTGATATGCAATACATTGAGTATATTACAATACTTGCTGTGATCTCTATCAGTGGTTGCAGTGATATTAAAATAGAGAAGCAGTGCTTTGAGCCCATTCATTATCAAGCAAATAAATTATTTCAAAGTAGTGAAATTCATGTCGAACCTATATGGGTTGGCCATCCTCGAAACGACTACTTAAAAGATCACAACGTAGAGGGTCATCTCAGCCCTTACGGCGGGTTTGAAAAGATATCAGCCTCTAGTCAGCTTACTCTTACCGGAAATATATATAAGATAACGCCAAATATAGGTGAGCGTTATATTGGCAGAAATTCAGAGTATCTTTTATTTGAAGTCACAGTTGATGCAAAAAAGTATGTGATCTCTGATTAGATCCCTGAGCATATCCAGCTACCTTTACGGTGTTTTTTTAATTAATGGCGTGTCTATATAGATAATGTTATTTCGTTGGCTGCTAGTGGTGCTTATCTTGTCACCTACTTGCATAGTTAAAAACATGGAAAGTCGTTGTTCAAAAATTTAATTTAAATAAGGAAATGTTTAACAATGAAGTATTTTAAAACCCCTGAATTTTTGCATGAAGTGTTTGGCGAAAAACAATCGATTTTAGAGGTCACCGGTACTATTTTGTTTGCTTTAGTCGGCAGTTGGGTTATTTATTCGGTTGCGGAGATTAAACTCGATAATTGGCGAGCAATCTTAGCTTTTATATTAATTGCTGACGTATTAGCAGGATGTATTGCTAATTTCACTCTTGGTACCAATGAGTTTTACACAAAGCGTCCTAAAAATAGGCTGATTTTTATTGCCATTCACGTTCATATAATAGTGATTGCGTGGTTACTTTCACAGCCACTAGATACTGCACTGCTTATGTGGGCATATACGATAGTGGCAGCATCTGTTGTTAATGCGTTACATGGTAAATCAATACAGGGTTTTATTGCTGCAAACTTAATGTGTTATGGCATCTTTTTGTTGATTTACTTATCGCTACCAACGTGGTTTTTGATGGTGAGTCTATTTTTTATGATCAAAGTTTTATTTAGTTTTGCTGTTGATCACTATCGGCAATCAGCCTAGATGAATCCACTTAGGTATAAAAACCAGTACAGCTTAATTATTGATGCTCTGCAAAATAAAGATGCGTTAAGTGAGTCGCAAGTTATCGAGATCAATAATGATACGATTGCGCAAGTTATCGCATCAATTAACCGATTAAAACAGGCGCGTTTAAGTTGCAGTAATTAATTTACTGCTTGGATCAAATTAAATGCCCTGTTAAGGGCATTTATTACTGTCGAGTCCGTTAATTACTCGGCATCAAAAATAACTCTCGTACATTGCAACGTGGGTTTGCCTCTATAGCAAATAGTACCGCCTCGGCTACATCATTTTGGTCGAGTTTGTCGGGTTTTGCTTCATCAAAAAAAGGCGTATTGACCATGCCTGGGGCAATAGTGGTGCAGCGTCCTTGCCATGGCTTCATTTCTTCAGCTAAGTTTTGCCCAAAACCGTAAGCAAACCATTTTGTTGCGCCATAAACAGAGCCTTTAAGGGCAATCCGTCCTGCGGCTGAGCTGGTTAAAATAAAGTGTCCTGTGGTTTTTCTTAGATGTGGCAGAGTGAGTTTTGCGGTGTAAAGCAGTGCATTGATATTAATATCAATCATTGTTTGCCATTGCTCAGGATCGCCCTCTTCAACACCTGGCGTTTGAACACCCATACCGGCATTGGCAAATGCAACATCAAGGCGGCCAAAGTGTTTTATACCTGTATTAACTACGTTTTCAAGCGATGAAAAATCAGTGGCATCTGCGCAAACTGCTAATGCGTTATCAGCCCCTAACTCTTCAACCAGCGCATTAAGTTTGTCTTCACTGCGAGCGGTCAAAATTACTTTATGACCGTTTGCGACTAAGGTTTTTGCTGTTGCTTCACCAATACCACTGGAAGCGCCCGTAATAAGTACAACTTTTTCTTTACTCATGACTTGCTCCTCGATTAAATCTGAGACTAGGTTTGATACTCTTAGTGGTGATGGTAACAGTGAAGGATTAACCTCCATTGAATGCTTATTACACCAACTTGCTGGATTGATTTAACTGTATGATTTTTAATTGTTTTTAAAGATTAAAATAAAAAGTTAGGTTTATATTTATTATGCTATATAATCGCGCGGTTTCGCTTTGAGGCCAGCTTATTTTTTAGCAGGCTACAAATCGCAAATGGTTATAGCAGCTCACACTTATTGGCTTATAACAATGTGGTTTTAACCTTGTGTAAGCTATGTTAAACCTTGCTCAATTGCAGCAATTACTTAGTGGAAATAAACAGTGAAAGATAAGTTATTAGTGTTTTGGCAAAATCATTCAGAAACCATAATGACTCTAGGTTATAAACTGATTCTAGCGTTGGCTATTGTTATAGCTGGTGCTCTAATTGCGCGCTCTGTTAAAAGAGCGATCCAAAACTCTAAGTCGCCTCTTAAGAAAATGGATAAAACCTTACTACCAATTTTATCGAGTGTGCTGGGCTACTTGGTGTATATCATTGCAGGGTTGTTTATTTTAGATATTTTTGGTGTTAATACAGCCAGTTTAATAGCACTTATGGGGGCGGCTGGCCTTGCGATTGGCCTTGCGTTAAAGAATACCCTCAGTAATATTGCCGCAGGTATTATGTTATTAATACTTAGGCCATTTAAAGTTGGTGACTTTGTTGATGCCAGTGGCACAACGGGTACTGTGAGTGAAATTAACCTCTTTACAACTATTTTTAAAACCAATGATGGCCTATATATCGCTTCGCCAAATGGCAAAGTGTGGGGTGGCAATATTAAAAATTTCACTCGCAATGGTAAAAGACGCATGGATATTGTAGTAGGTATTTCGTTTGCTGACTCAATAGATGATGGCTTAAATGTACTTAAAGAAATAGCCGCATCAGAAAGCCGATTATTAGCGGATCCAGCACCTAAGGTGATGGTGACATCGATAGCTGAAAGCTCAGTGAATATTCAATTACGTGCGTGGACAGTTAACGGTGATTATTGGCAAACAGTCTGGGATCTTAATAAGCGTGTAAAAGAGTCTATTGAGCAAGCAGGGCTGACAATTCCATTTCCGCAGCGTACGTTACATATATCGGAGTCGATGGCATCGGCAATAACCGTTAACAAGGATGTATAAATAACAGATAGTGATTTAATATATTAAATAGCAATCTGTCAGCTTAACGCCAGTTAATTAATATTGACTGGCGTTTTCTTTTTGTGCTCATTGAAAACATGCTCATAAGTTCGTCTACTTGATCCCATTTTATCTGTTCTGTCAACGTATCAGCAGCGATTTAAACGTTATAGTAAATGCCTTTATGGTAGGTTACAAAAACGAAGTGACTGCTGATAACATTATAAGGTTGTAAGCGATTGACGAATTTAACTCACTTAAGTAATTTATAAAACAGCACAGTACTTTGTAATTCGCCCGATGAACTAAGGGCAAACTGTGGTATTTCACCGGCTTCTATATAGCCTAATTTTTCATATAAAAGTGAGGCAATATCGCCTAAGCGGGTATTCAGTACCAGTAGTTTTAATTGTTGCTGCAGCGCACTTTTTTCAAGGATATGCATAAGTTGTTTTGCAAATCCTTGGCCTTGGTATTGGCTATGTACCATTAGCTTTTCAACCTCACCGCGGTGAGCGCCATTAGCTTTTTGACACAGCGCTAATTGCACTGCACCAATTACCTCAGATCCTTCGGTGATAACAAATAATTCGCGGCTATCATTTAATAAATCGCATTCAATACTGTACCAGTAGTGATCTGCTTGTGCGCGCGTCAATGGCGCGATAAAACCAATCGATGCACCATTGTTAACGCTATCAACCAGTAAATGATTTAGCGATTGCTGATATCCCGCTAGTGAACTGATTTTATGTATTTGCGTATCTACAACGCTTGTATCTTGCATGGTTTATCCTTCTAATTGAAATGGATACACAGAGCCTAGGTGCAGATGTTGAGTTAATTCATCCAGCGCTTGCCAGCTTTCACGTAACAAGTTTGGATCTGCAAAATCATCATTGCTAAGTTTGTCACGATAGTGCTTATTCGCCCAATCACACAGTTGTTGGTACTTACTATCGTTTAAAATAACCGCAGGGTTGACTGCCGCGAGTTCTTGTTGATTTAGCGCTACACGTAAACGTAAGCAAGCAGGGCCACCACCATTTTGCATGCTTTGTTTTAAATCAAAAAATTGCACTTGATCAATTGGATTGTCTGCAAGGATCATTTCTTCAATATAACTGTTAACTGCCTGATTGTTTTTACATTCTTGTGGAGCAACTAGTAACATTTTGCCATTGTTTAAACTAACCAGTTGGCTATTAAATAAATAGCTAGTTACAGCATCTTGCACGCTTACTTTGGCTGTTGGCACCTCAATAATATGCAGTGTTTTGTCGCCAATATATGCATCTTTTATTTGTTGTAGGGCGAGAGGCTGATTTAAGAAAGCTTGCTCGTGACAGAGTAATACATTGGCGTTACCCACCGCGATTACGTCATTATGGAACACCCCTTGATCAATCACCTCAGGGTTTTGTTGAATCATTAATTGGCTAGATGGTTTTAGCTGATGTAGTCGGCATATTGCTTGTGATGCTTCAAGTGTCTGCCTTGCAGGAAATTTAACTGGCTTAGGCAGTGCGCTGTTAAATGCGCTGGCACCATATACAAACAGCTCCAAACCTTGAACACCATGCTCGTCGCCTAAGCGAGTATGGTTAGCCGCGCCCTCATCACCAAAAAAACCTTGATCTGGCAAATGGGTATGATGACTAAAGTAGCCTTCGTTATTAAACATGGCTTTAAGTAATCGTGTTGTTGTTTGAGGCTCAAGGGAGCGATGAAATTTGTTATTCAAATTAGCAGCAGTAAAGTGAACTTTGCCATCAAGTGTGTCGGCTGATGGTGATACAGTGCCGGCATTGGCAGTCCACATTGATGATGCTGAATAACATGCGCGAACTAAAACAGGATCAGCTTTAAACGCTTTACTGATCACTTGTTCTGCAGTGCCTGTAAATCCTAAACGACGCAATACATTTATATCAGGGCGGGCATGTGGGGCAAATACCCCTTGAGTTAGTCCCAAGTCATGCATAGCTTTCATTTTCGCTAAGCCTTGCAGTACCGCCTCTTTTGGATTGGAGTAACTTGCCGCATTATTTAATGATGCTACGTTACCGTATGATAATCCCGCGTAGTTATGAGTCGGGCCTACAAGGCCATCAAAATTAACTTCTACAGCTGTCATAGTTATCCTGCAATTTTACTAATTTTAGTGTATTTAAACTATACAGAAAATAATCAGTAGTAGGTTAATTAAAATTAGCTAATTCTAGCTCTACGCTCTGCAAGTTTTGTTGCAAACGTTTTTGTGCTGCGAGTAGGTAGCTTTTTTGCTGTGCTATTTTTGCTTGTTGTTGACGCAGTGCTTTATAGATAACTCGTTTGGGCAAATCATAGTGCTCAGAGGCTTGGCTAATTGTTAATTGATGCACCGACAACTTTTTAAGCGCTTCATCTAAGTGCGGGTAGTTACTTAACATATTCACGCTCCTTTTCTGCGGTGGTATGTGGATCATTAGCATGGTGAATATGCCAAATGCTTATATCTAAGCGCCATAGTAAATACAACATATGATAAATATTAGTCATAGCTCGCTCCCTGTAGACGAGGTAAATGAAGGTAAAACTCAGATTAGTGAGTTACTCTTTTGTAAGGAAGATCTGTGCCAGTCTTAATAATTATTTTTAGTTAAAACAAATCAATAGCTTAAGGTTTTTTCGTTGTTGTATGATTGAGTATAAGCACTAATGTAGTGAAAAATAATGATGGCTTTGCACTTTGCTGGAGCAGAAGGGGAATTATTTGCGCGTTCAGATGAGCGCGCAATAATATTAAGTAAGTTTAAAACCCTTCAAGTACCAGCTTACCGCGAGATTGATGAGATTCTAATATTGCGTGCGCTTTGAGCAGGTTTTCTATATTAATTTTTCCTAAATGTTGGCCTAAGGTAGTTTTAATGATGCCGTTATCAACTAGCTCTGCTAATTCAGTAAGTAACTGATGTTGCGCTATCATATCGTCAGTTTGGAACATTGAACGAGTATACATAAACTCCCAATGTAGCGAGATACTTTTGCGCTTGAGTTTTAAAATATCAAAACTTGCTGGGTCGTCTATTAAAGCTAATTTACCTTGTGGTTTGATCACTTTAATAATTTCATCAAGATGTTGATCGGTATGAGTGAGGCTAACGACATAATCAAATTCGGCAAGATTATGCTCTGTTCGTTGTGTATCTAAGCTTTGTGAGTGATCAAGCACTTGATCAACACCTAGCGCATTTAACCAGCTAACACTATCTACGCGTGATGCTGTGCCTATCACCGTTAAGTTGGTTAGCTGTTTAGCCAACTGCACTAAAATTGAGCCAACACCGCCTGCGGCACCAATAACTAATAATGAAGCTGGTTTTGCATTGTTGGAACGTGATATTTGCAAACGATCAAACAGTAATTCCCAGGCTGTAATACTGGTTAGCGGTAACGCAGCAGCTTGGGCATCGTTCAAGGTAATAGGCGCACGGCCAACAATACGTTCATCAACTAGTTGAAATTCAGCATTACTGCCTGAGCGCGTTAAATCACCGGCGTAATAAACCCGATCGCCCAGATTAAATAAACTTACTTTATCACCAACAGCTTTTACGATCCCAACAGCGTCCCAACCAATGACTTTATGACCTTGTTCAGGGCTAACATTTGCGCGGATCTTCGCATCGACAGGATTAACTGAAATTGCTTTTACTTCGACCAATAAATCGTGACCGGATGCTGTTGGAATAGGTAACTCGATGGCTTCGAAAGAATGATTACTAAGTGTTTTGGTTGCTGTTTGGTATCCAATGGCTTTCATGAGTTGCTCCGTTAAATTGTTTTGCTGCACCCACTATAACGCAGTTTTATAATAGAAAAAGAGTGGGGTATGTATACACGAATCTCTCTCAAAATTTTTGATAATTAACTTAAGTCAGTATTGAGTTTATCAAGTAAAGTAATTAGTTGTGTGGCTTCTTGCTGTGTAATAGATGGAAAACGGCAACGAATTTGCTCAGGGATGTTCGCTGCTTGTTGTTGCAGCTGTATGCCATGTTTGTGTAACTTTACGACTCGCTTACGTTTATCTGTTTCATTTTTAACCACGGCTAATAAGCTTTTATCGGTCATTTTTTTCAAAATTTGCGTCATGGCGCCGCCATCAATTGCGGTTTTTTCCAGCAGCTGTGCAATACTGATCTCATCTTCTTCCCAGAGCGCCATCATCACCACATATTGTGGATAGGTCAGTTCAAGTTCGTTTAGTGCATCTCGATAGGCACGTACCACTGAATTGGAGGCCATATACAGACGATGACAAATTTGATTATCTAATTTCAATTGTGGATATTTCATAGTAGCTCTCGAATGATGACATTGCATTTTAATTTGTACGCAAAGTATTTGCAATGATCAATAAACTGCTCTATTATTTTGCATACAAAATAAATTCAGTCCCAACCTTAAATAAGGAAAACATTATGAAAGAATTACTACAAGTCGCGTACACAGCTAAAGCAACTGCAACGGGTGGCCGTGAAGGGTCTGCAAAATCAGACGATGGCCGTTTAGATGTGGCACTTTCAACTCCAAAAGGGTTAGGTGGCGATGATGGTCAAGGTACTAACCCTGAGCAGTTGTTTGCAGCGGGTTATGCAGCGTGTTTTATTGGCGCATTAAAATTAGTTGCAGGCCAAGCTAAAGTTAAGTTACCTGCTGACACCCGCATTGATTCAGAAGTATCGATTGGTCCAATCGAAGGTGGTTTCGGTATCGCTGTAAAATTAGCTGTTTTTGTAGGTGATGTAGATAAAGACACCGCAGAAGCGTTAGTGGCTAAAGCACACGAAGTTTGCCCATATTCAAATGCTACTCGTGGTAATATCGCAATTGAATTGTCGGTTATCTAACTTATTGTAAATTTGAATAATTTATATTTTAAAAGGCGCATTTTTTATTTTAAATACGCCTTTTTTGTGGCTGTTTTTTATAATTATGAGCTTTTTAGAACGCCATTTATAACAAAGACGCGTTATTGTGATAATTCGTACTTAATATTCAATCCTCAGTTTGTGCTACCCGACAACCAACATCCCCCATTTTTATTTTGCCATATTAAGACTATTTATAGAGTGCAAAGTCATTGCCAAGCGTTTACACAAATAGTTCAGCAATGATCAACTCGATGTCTAAATTGGTTTTGTTATCGCGAAAACTTTTTAGCTACTGGTAAAATTAAATAGTATTAGCGCAGCGTTAGTATGTTTTTTTCAACAAAATAGATTAACTTATGAATAATTGAACTAGAATGTAAACGTAGTTTTAATTAAAGGATAAGTGGAATGCGGCAATTAGCGTTGGCGAAAAAGTTACTATGGCTTACTTTAGGTAGTATTTTTATCACCGTTGTAGTGCTATCGAGTGTGCTTTGGTGGCAATTATCAAGCAGCAATAAAGTGTTATCAGCACAAGCTGAAAAATTGATAGTTACTGAGGTAGAAGAAAAGCTCACCAGCAATGCTGCTGTGTACGGTGAAAAAATCGCAGGATTTATCAACGAAGCGTATCGAGTGCCTTTTTCACTCGCAGCAATACTTGGTAATGAATCAGCTAAAGATGCTTTAACGCGTGATTCAGTGGTACAGCTTAATAGCTCTATTATAGAAGGTAATTCAATACTTTCTTCAATCTACTCGCAATTTGAAGCTAATGGTTTTGATGGTAACGATCAACAGTATAAAAATGGCTATGATCATTCAGTCGCAGGCCAAGGCACCTTAGAGATTTACTTCACTCGCAGCCGTGAAGGTGTGATTGAACAGCAAGTTGTTGAAGATGCAGCAGAAAAATACGTTACGACCTTAAACGAATTTGGCCAACGTGAAGCTGAGTGGTACTTATGTGCTAAAGACACTAAAAAGCCGTGCATAATGGAACCCTATCTGTACGAAATATCTCCCGGCAATTCTGAAATGATGACTTCTTTGACTGTGCCAATACTTCGCGACGGTAAGTTTATTGGCCTCAGTGGTGTTGATATTACACTGCCAGTTTTTCAAACCATGACCGAGCAGTTATCAAAAGAATTATATAATGGTCAGGCGCGAGTTACCCTATTAAGTTCGATGGATTTAATTGTGGGTAGTAGTCATAACAAAGACAAACTTGGCCGTCCGCTAAAAGAAGCCGTCTCAGCCTCGGTGTTAAAAAATTATACTAGTTTGAAAGAACGCTCTGGAGTACAAAAGGGTGAAAATGAATACTTAGTCAATTACCCAATAGATATTAAACTTGCTGGTCGCCAGTGGACTTTATTAGTTGAAGTACCAGCAGAGCTTGCACTGCAAGGGCCACAGCAGCTCAGCGCGAGTATGCAAGAAAATGCCAATACACTAGGTGGGCTAATTTTAATATCAGGCTTAGTGATTGCTGGCGCTGCCTTTATTATTATGACTTTAGTTGTCAAAAGCATCGTTGCACCGCTGCAACAAATTCAGCTACGGGTTGATAATTTAGCCAGCGCGGATGGGGATTTAACACAAACGTTAACGGTTGACACTCATGCTGAGTTAATAGCGCTCGCTGTTGGGTTTAATGCATTTTTGGAAAAATTACGTGATTTAATTGCGCAACTTAAAGATGTATCAGGGCAGACTAAAGAGCAGGCGCAAATTGCCGCACATGTAGCCGTTGATACTAAGCAAAATGTGCAAGCTCAGTTTCAAGAAATTGAAAGTGTAGTAACGGCAATGAATGAAATGAGTGCCACCGCCCTTGAAGTTGCCCGTGCTTCAGAGCAATCAGCGCAACAGGCAGATGAAATCAATTCATTAGTGGTCAGTAGCGAAGCGAGTTTATCGTCTGCGGTATCACAAGTGAAAACGATGTCTGAAGAAATAAAGCAAGCCAATCAAGCCGTAGCCAAGGTGGCGGCGCGTAGTAACGATATTACACAAATTTTAGATGTGATCCGCACTATTTCAGAGCAAACTAATTTACTCGCACTTAATGCTGCGATTGAGGCAGCTCGCGCTGGTGAACAGGGGCGAGGCTTTGCTGTCGTAGCCGATGAAGTACGTGCTCTGGCATCTAAAACTCGTGCGTCAACAGATGACATTAGTGGCTTAATTGACAACTTACAGCTTGAAGTGGGTAATGCCTCAACAGTGATTGAAAAAGGGGTTGTGCGAGCACAAACCGCGGTTGATGAAACCACCGTTGCCTTTGATGCTTTGCACAGTGTGGTAATTAAAGTGGAAGAGATCACTAATCAGATCACCCAAATAGCGACGGCTGCTGAGGAGCAAAGCTCTGTAACCGAAGAAATTAATCGTAATTTAACGCGGATATCTGATGCCGCATCACAACTTGCTGATTTATCAACTCAAGCCGGCGATGGTAGTCAAATGCTCAATCAGCTCGTTGCACAGCAAGACGATGAACTGAATAAATTGAAAACATAATACCTTCAATACGATTAAATTGGTTTTGTATAAAATCGGTATAACTTAACCGTTCGCTCAAACTAGCAACGCCACTTCGGCGTGGTTAGTTTGAGTTACATTATCAATTCTAAACTAGATCAACTCTAATCTAGCTGTAGAAAATAATACAAAACCAAACAGCGGCAAAAGCATTTCAACGGGCTACCTCTTTTAAATTAGTTATGTCTTTTTATATGGTAAGTCATCAGTCCAGCCAATTGATTCACTCGATTACTGTTATGCCGTTACTATTTAAAAATAACCTGTTTGTTACTGCGAATGTAAATACGTTTTTCAGGTTTTGTCCATTCGCCTTTTTTTAAATAAGAGGTAGAGACAACAAACTGCTCATCTTTAAAATTACTGGTTGATTTTACTTTTGTGATGCCTTCTTTTGAACCTGTTACGGTTTCGTATGCTACAAATTGCGTAGGGCTCAATACTTTCATGGTGCCTTGTGTGTAAAACCCTGCGGTGGTGAAATAATAAAAAACTAATGACTGCTTTTTGCTATCCCAAAATATCATTGATTCGCCGCCATATTCACCTTCATTAATGGAATGAAGGGTACGAATTGCTTTCCCATTGAGGGCTCGCTCCCAGCGACCTACATCCTGAATCTTTGGCTTATTATCGGCAACATTGAAATCAGCTTGCCATGTGCCGAGGTAAGGTTTAAATACTTCAAGCTCTGGTGCTAAGTCAATCGTTTGTGCACTAATAGCACCAGCGTAGATAAAGCAAAAAGATAGTAAAAGTGTTTTTAGGTATGACATAATTGTGCCTATCATTATTAGTTTTTCAAATTGTAGTATAGGCGAGAGTCCGTTGATTAAAAAAACATTATTGCTTTTTTCTGTTAGTTTTCTAGTTGTATTAGTGATTGGTGGGCTGCTTGATTATTGGCCATATTTGGTTGCCAGTGTTTACTGTACTATGAGCAGTATTACGTTTTTAGTTTATAAATGGGATAAGCGTTTGGCGATAGAGTCAACAGATCGGCCTATTAGAGTGCCGGAACGTAGTTTACATATTTTAGCATTAATTTGTGGTTGGCCGGGAGCACTGATCGCTCAGCAATGGTTAAGACATAAATCACAAAAACGTACTTTTATTGCGGTACTTTGGCTCACTATCATTATAAATACTTCTGTATTAGGGGCTGCCTATTATTGGCAATTGCTTTAAATTGATGCACTATCAGGTAACCTAAAAATAACAAAAGTCCGATTTTATGTATTTTTTATATCGCTGCTATCATTTTATTTTAAAATGTATTGTTATTTTTATTGGTATTCCTGCTCCGCGTTTGTATCAAGGTTATAGCGGGTTTAAGCAATGGCTTGCATTACTTAATCCTAATAAACCTGTGTTAGTTGTAACTGACAATACGTTAAATAATTTAGGCGTTGTTGCTCCCATTTTAGCTTTGCTGGATGAGCATGCAATCTCTTGGCAGCTGTTTAGTGACGTTGATGCTAATCCAACGATTAGCAATGTTGAAAGTGGTTTAGCACTTTATCAGCAATACACATGCCAGAGTATTATCGCCGTTGGTGGCGGCTCAGTAATTGACTGTGCCAAATTAATTGGCGCACGTGCAGTAAGACCTAATAAATCAATTAAGCAGTTAAAAGGCTTGTTTAAAGTACTGAAAAAACTGCCCCCGTTATGTGCCATTCCAACAACCGCAGGTACTGGCTCAGAAACGACCGTTGCTGCGGTGGTAAACGATCCGCAAATGCAAACAAAATATGCCGCCACTGACTTTGCTCTTGTACCAAGTGATGCAGTTTTAATTGCTGAGCTAACACAAACGGTGCCTGATTTTATTACCGCAGCTACAGGTATCGATGCACTCACGCATGCACTTGAGGCATACATAGGCACTAATGGCCTTGCTTTTAGTGATGACAAGTCATTGCGGGCAATCGAACTTATTTTACAAAATTTATTAACAGCGTATAAAAATGGTAATGACTTAGTTGCGCGGGAAAATATGTTACTCGCTTCATTTTATGCAGGGCAAGCGTTTACCCGAACATCTGTAGGTTATGTGCATGCTATAGCGCATCAATTTGGCGCGCAATACGGCACAGCTCACGGTTTAGCAAATAGTGTGGTATTGATGCATGTGCTGAAATTTTATGGTTCCAGTATAGATAAAAAGCTGGCGGCTATTGCTGATCATTGCCAATTAACACAATCACACCAAAAACCAACAGAAAAAGCAGCAATACTATTAAACACCTTAGAGCAGTTACTTATTGATCTAGCGATCCCTCATCATTTAAAAGAGCTAAAAGTAGCTGATATACCAAAGCTTGCTGATGCTGCAATTGTAGAGGCTAACTGGGACTATCCAGTACCAAAATTTATGAACGTAGCTCAATGCCAAGCCATTATTCATAAAGTAGTGAGTGATACGTAATAAATGAAAACCTTCCCATCAGCACAGATAGGGAAGGTTTAAGCGTTAAATTAGCGTTTTAACTGTGCTTCAGGTTGATTTAATAATTCAATCATAGGATTTTGTGCAGTGATTTTTGCTTTAAGAGCAAAGCCGATCAATAACCCTGCGATAAAGCCACCGATATGAGCGCCATAATCGATACCATCAGGTGCTGCAATCATGCCATAAATATTGATCCCTAACCAAATTACAAAAAACCACACTGCAGATAATTTCTTTTGATAAATGATAAACATAAAAGTAAGGCTGGCGTGCCTAAACCACATTAAGTACATACCAAATAGCCCTGCAATTGCGCCGCTAGCCCCGACACTTGGAATAATCGAGGTGGGATCAACGATAAAGCTAGCAAAAGACGCTGCCAAACCGCATACCATATACCATATTAAAAACTTTTTATGACCTAATACGTCTTCGAGGTTATCGCCAATAATGTATAAAAAGTACATATTACCAATAAGGTGCATTACTGAGCCGTGTAAAAATACACAGGTAATCACACTCCATAAATGTTCGCCTTGAGAGATCTTACTTGGATTCATTGCAAACAATTCGAGGGTTGCACTGAATGCCTCTGCATTGAAAAAATACAAGGCAAAAACAATGGCATTGAGTGCAATTAAACTGCGAGTAACCCACGGCGTTTGTTTTGGCTTTAGGTTATATTCAACGGGCATTTGCGTTAAAAATTGAAACAGATAAGTTTTCCAACTAACTTTTTGGTTTAGCTTGTCTAGGTTTGTTTTGAGCTCAGGACTGTTTTCAACGCTTTCTAATTGATTTTTTTCAATCCAACTACCATCACAATGACGGCAAACATCAATTTCGGTATGAAAATCTTCGAGTAAATGAAAGCGCTCAAGGTTCTTATTGCAATCAGGGCAGTCTAGTCTTGAAATACCTAATGATTTACCAAAATGAGTCTCGTATTTTTCACCAATAGGACCTTCGTTGATTTCGGCAATCATCCGGTTAACTTCGTTTTTTTCAAACCATAAGCCACCGCATTCGCGACAGATATCTATCTCTTCACCTTGATAATGAGTAACATCCAAAGGGTGATCTTTGCAGTGAGGGCAGCGTTTAGTTGGCATTATCAGCGTCCTTTAATGAGCCGATAATAATATCGTTTTGTTGTAAATTTAATGCACTAGTTTTTAGTTGAGGTAATGTTTGTTGCTCAATACTATCGGCAATTTGGTCTAGTTCAATAGACGCTTGGCGCGCAGACATTTTACGCCTTAACGCCGCTTCAATTACACACTCAGCACAACTATAAAAACGACGAATTTGTGTTAAAAATATACTCGGCGTTTCAAGTGTTGTGAACAAGTACTGCATGGTATGCCAAATATATTTTTCAAACGTGGGCTTATTATACTCAAGCTCACTCGTATGTGGGCTTTGTACTAAAAGTAACGAATAGCGTTTTATATTCTCTAAATTATCATTTACTTTATCATATAATGAAGTATGCAAATAATAGTTATCTTCCATTTTACTATAGGAATCAAATTTAAGTACTTGCTCTAAACCGCTTTTCGCAGCTAGGTAAACACCAAAGATAGTTGAAACTACTAAAAGCACTTGATTCAACCAAAAAATAGTGCTTTTTAGCTCTTTATTATCAACTATTTTAAGTGCGTTAGGTATTCGTGTGGAGATTTTATTTAAGCTGTCAGAATAGTTTTGTGATGACTCCAAAATTAATATCCTTATTCTTTACTGTCCATTTAATGAGCGCAATAGAATACGGGTATTTCTTTAATGCGACAATAACTTTGTATGTAAACTATACTTAATTTTTAATAAAGATAACACAAAGTGATGATGGCAAGAATACACTTGCCACCAGGGGTACTATAACGCAGATTGGCTTGCTTCAATTTGATCTAATTCGATAGTCAGGATCGTTTTCTTGTCAACAGTAACCCACTTTCTATAGGTTAAGTAACCATCTTTAGTAACTTCGATGTCGTATTTACCTTCATCGAGTTCAATACCAGCTTCGTATTTCGGCTTTATATTCATAATGCGAATACGGGCGTCATCAGGAGAAGTAATAACAGTCAATGATATTGCACTGTTAACTTCTTCTGCGACAACAACTGGTTGTTCAACTGGGGCTGCCTGTTGTTCAACTTTTGGGCTGCTTGAACAACCTGATAGCATCACTATAGCAACCAGCGCACTTAATTTTTTCATAATTACTCCATTAAATTGTTCATTATAAACATCTTTGTTTATATCACTTTTAGCAACGAAAAATCATGGAGTAACAATAGGAAGGATTATATTTCTACTAGAGTCTTCCATGACTTTTATATTTACTTTAACTATAAATCAAATGGCATTTTAGTATGTATAAGGATGAGGTTCAAATCATAGTTGCAAAAAATACCAGTTTTTCCTTGTTTTGTTATATTTATAACAATAAAAGAAACAATTTCATTATGATTATGATAAATATTAGCTTAGAGCTTTACTCTTTTTAAGCTTAGCAAATCGTCGCCATGTACCCCATATTAAAACAGTCACAAGCAGAAATACCGTGATGTAAAAGGCCATAATAGCCACTTTGATCATTAGTAAACATGCGATAATAATGGCGAAGATGATCGCGATACGAATAACCGGGCTTTTGATAAATTTACTTGAAAAAAGTAAGGCGGTTAGGCTTAGCTTGCTACGGGTGTTTTTCTTAACATCCATGTTTTTTGTCCTTAGTGTTTTTGTATTAGAGTAATTTACTTATTTAAGTTAGTGCGTATTTTGTGCAGTAATAACGTCATCATCGTGATTGTTACGCTCAAAGTTGAGATTAAATTGGCCTTGGCGATTAATGGTAAAAATAGCGCGTGTCCAGTTTTCGGGTTGCTGCTTTGTGGCTTTATCAAATACTTGTTTGAATAAATTGACTATCTCGACTTTCACGGTAATTGGCTGTTCACTTGAGTCATCTGCTGTTTGATAATGGGCTTTGCATTCAAGTACGTTTTCATCTTCGCAATTTAAAATGAGTTGTGCTTTAAGCCACGGCTCATTAATTTGCTGATAAAGGTACTGACCGAGTTGTTGTGGGATGTTTGTAATGTCAGGTTTCATGTGCTGTCCTTAGTATTATAAATGAGCTTTAAATTAAATGATCAAACATAAAGTTTGTAAATATATGTCAGCCGAAAGACATCGCATTAAGGAATTTTTGGAAATTATCAAAAGCTTTGTAAAAAACAGGCGATAATTCTTCAGATTCATTATGATCCCATATTACTACTTTAGGATTTATTGCATCTTCTTTGAAGTCTAGGCATAAAAAATCACCACCAAAAAGATAAGCAAAAGGTAAGGTCTCGGCTCCAACCAAGTCTTCGTTAGCTGTAAGTCTTTCCTCAATTTGAGCCATTACTACTTTAATTTCGTATTGCATCAGTCCACTATCGAGTTTTTCATCTTCCGAAACTATTAAAAATCTTTCCAATACCCGCTCTTCAGAGTTAATTCTTATAATAGCTTCCTCTGGGGATGCACCATTGAATTCTAAAATAAACTCTCTGTAGCTAATTGGTAAGTTAATATTAAAAAACATTTCTAATGAATATAGCTCATCATGTGTTACTGAAACTTTTTTCTTTAAGTCTAAGTTTTTCATTAAGTTATGTGTGCCAAATAAAGCTCGTTTAAGTCCTCAACTAATCACATTTGCATACAGCGTTATTCGTACTGCTTAATAGCGCCACGTACCATAGAAGCCATATCAATAATTTCCATATCACCCATGTCGGCAATTAAATTCAAATGGGCAAAAATATCGCACTTTTCAATATTCTTGATTTTTTTCTCGCCACCCATAAATAAAAATGGCGCAAAGCCGTACACTTCATTAGCATTGAGTGGGCC
>NZ_JACJDT010000037.1:0-45983 GCF_014163675.1 Pseudoalteromonas sp. SR44-5 | reverse complement strand
CGTGTTAAGTTACTGACCATTTATAGCGACAGATAAATACAGTGATAACAAGGCGTAAATTTTGACATGTAGTTGTTCTACTTGAAAAAATTATAACGCAGTTAGCGCTTTATTTAGCTCGCTAGAATGGTTAAATATTTAAGTCGATTGGTATTAATTAAGTTGCTAAGTTTAACCTAACAGCAACAAATACAAAAAAGGCTTAGAAGTGATTCTAAGCCTTATTATTAGGGACTAAGTTTTAATTATATTATTGATTATTGATTTCTATTTGCCCAATAGCAACAGAGCCGTGCTGCCATGTAGTGCGGCATTTCAAACTAAGAACAGCATCACTTTCAAAATTATTATCAAGAGCTGTTACATACGATACAAACTGCTTTGAGCTATTTGCAGTGTCAGCAATATCAATCCAGTCAAAGCCCTTTCCTGTAGCATACTTAAACCACTTCTCTTGCCCGCCATCACTTACTTTACGAACACGTGAAATTAAGCAGCCGCCGTTTGAGCTATTTAAACCTTCAGTAATGCCATGAACTTTAAGCTCAAAATTACCAATCGTGTCATTTAAAGGAATGCTACAGTTGAAATAACGCTCAGAGCGTGAAAATTGAGGATCAAAAGTAAAGTAGCCATTTTCTGTAGTACCAGTTTTTTCTAGAGTTACTTCTTTTAGTGCAGCTAGATCACCTATTGAAGCAGCTAGATTATTAACGGCTTGTGACTTATAAACTGTATCTTCAGAGCAATGAGAGGCACCATCAAATACAGCAGCTTGTGTAAGTGACGATATAGACGCTAAAGCAGTCGCTAAAGCAATATTCTTAATTTTTAACATATTCATATCCTTATATTTTTGTCCCTAATAAGATGGATAATATCACGCAATATAAAATAAACAACTCACATTGAATGTTTTATATTCGAGTTATTTATTCTAGTAAAACAACAAGGCTTTAATTGCACTCAATAGGTTTTATTTCGAGTCACTGAATAGATTAATTCTACAGCTAAAAGAGCTAGGCCTATAAAGCTCTATTGAAGAAATGCACAGATATTACCTTTTTCATGCGATTTTAATCTGAAAGTTGCTATTACCCTGAAATTAATCCTATATTTAGTGGACATAAATATTGAGCAATGCAATGAAAACAGCGCAAATCCCAGCAGACGAAGAGTCTAGACTAAAAGCCTTGTATGAGTATGAAATATTAGATACCAAAGCCGAACAAGTATTTGATGATTTAACTCAACTTGCTTCTGAAATTTGTGAAACGCCTATTTCACTCATTAGCTTAGTAGATCCGCAAAGACAGTGGTTTAAGTCAAAGTACGGTATTGATGTTGATGAAACTGAGAGAGAGATTGCATTTTGCTCCCATGCAATACTGCAAGACCACATTTTTGAAATACCGAACGCATTACTCGATGAGCGCTTTCATGATAACCCGCTAGTTGTTAATAATCCAAACATACGATTTTATGCAGGCGCCCCGTTAGTAACCCCAAAAGGAAATACTATAGGCACACTCTGTGTTATTAGCGATAAGCCCAAAAAGCTAAATCAAAACCAAATTAACGCTCTGACGATACTAGGTCGAGAAGTTATCACTCAACTTGAACTTAGATTAAACAACAGAAGATTAACATCAGCTCTAGAACAACAAAAAATACATAATGAAGAACTTGAAGTACTAAAAAAAGAAGCTGATAGTGCCAACACCTTAAAGGGCCAATTTCTAGCAAATATGACCCATGAACTTAGAACACCACTACACGGTATTTTAAATTTAGCTGAATTTGGCCTAGCTGAAGAAACGAGTTTAGAAAAAGATAACGCTTTGAAAAGTATTTTAAACTCAGCCAATATACTCTCAAGTATTGTGAATGACATTCTAGATTTTTCAAAAATTGAAGCTGGCAAACTAGATATCGAAAATATCAATTTTAATCTTAAAGAGGTTGTTAACGATCTCTTCAAGCCTCTCATTAAACAAGCATCAGCTAAAGGCATTAAACTTACTTTATATATTGATGAGAAGGTGGCAGCAACTTTAAAAGGTGATCCTGTAAGGATCTCACAAATTCTAAATAACTTGTGTTCAAACGCGATTAAATTTACAAACCAAGGGCAAGTAAATCTCAAAGTCAGCGTTCAAAGTAGTTCATTAATTGAACAGGATATTTTATTTGAAATTATTGATACAGGTATTGGTATCAGCGAAGCAGCACAACAAAACTTATTTCAAGATTTTCATCAAGCAGATGCATCTATATCAAGATGTTATGGGGGCACAGGGCTTGGCTTATCAATCTGTGCCAAGTTAAGTCAACTAATGAAAGGTAAAATCGGCTTTACAAGTAAAGAAGGCGAAGGCTCTATATTTACGTATCAACAGAGCTTTGAAACACATCATCTATTGTATGATTCATTAAAACAAAAGAAAGAAATAACTAATTTACAAGGGTGCACCATTCTAATCGCCGAAGATAATAAAATAAATCAACTCATCGTAAGTAAAATGCTACAAGCGCATAACGCCAATGTAGTAATCACAGAAAACGGTAAAGAGTGTGTTGATTACTTTAATACAAACCCTGTAGATTTGATTTTTATGGATATCCAAATGCCAGTAATGGATGGAGTACAAGCCACAAAAGCAATTCGGGCACAACAAGGAGATAAAACAACCCCAATTATAGCCTTGACAGCTAACACCTTGAAACAAAACATTGAACATTATTTAGACATTGGTATGGATGGTTATTTAGCTAAACCATTTGATAAAGATAAATTAAATAGCTTACTTAATATTTACAACCCTAATAACCTCAATCTAAAAAAGCTAGCGGTTAAAATTAGTGATCCTAATATTTCAAGCAAATATAAACTAAATCAGACATGCCAAGAGTTAAAAAAGCTAATTCCAAATGCAAATAGAGTTAGCCTTTGGTTACTAAACCACGAATATACTGCGATAAATTGTTTAATATGCCTTGATGAAAATGAGGTAGTAACAAATGACATGGTTTTAAAAGCTCAGGATTTTCCTGCATACTTTAATTATATTTTAGGTAACCAAGTACTTGATGCATCGGATGCAAGGAACAACGAAGTAACAAAGGACTTAAATAAATCCTATTTTGAACCATTCAATGTGTATTCCTTACTTGATTATATCTATTTTATAGATGACAAACCGTTAGGCGTAATTTGTTGTGAAAGTGTTGACTCAAAAGTGTCATGGGACTATGCAGACAAAGAAGCACTGATAAAGATAGCGGATGTAACAACTCTTTTTTTATCCAAGCAACTCAAGTCTTAATAAAAGTAATGAGAATATAAAAAAGGGGACTATTATTTGATAAAATAGTCCCCTGTAATTTAACTAACGTTATTACTTCATTCCTGCAAGAGTCATCAAAAAGCGGATCAAAAGAGACACTAAAAATAATGAAGCAACACTCAAGACCCAAATGATAATTAACCATTTAAATTGATGAAGATGCTTTTTCATATACCCTCCACAAAGCCTTCGCTAAATAGTGCAATAGCATTGAATAACTAATGATACCCCTCGGTATCAACAACTTTGCCACGAAATACATAATAAGACCAAAACGTATAAGCCAATATAAACGGCACGATGATAACAACACCAACCAAGGTGAATTTTAAACTTGATTCAGGCGCTGCAGCTTCATAAATAGACACACTTGGTGGAATAATGTTTGGCCAAAGGCTAATACATAAGCCTAAATATCCCATAAACAACATACACAGCGCATAAATAAATGGCCGATAGTGTTTACTTGAGTTTACTGAGCCCAGTAATAATAAAACAAAAATACCAGTAATAATTGGCAAAGGAGCAAGATATACAATATTTGACCAATTAAACCACATTGCTTTTACATCAGCGTTGATCAGTGGTGTATAAATGCTGATACCTAACATGCACAAGGCTAATAAAATAGTTAATGGCTTAATAAGTTTACGCATTTGTTTATACAAATTATGCTCTGTTTTAACCACTAACCAAGTGGCACCTAATAAGCCATAAGCAAACAGTAAACTACACCCTGTAAATAAGCTAAATGGTGTTAACCAGTCTAAAGATCCACCAGCAAACTCACCATTTTCAACAGGAAAACCAATAATAACAGCGCCCATTGCTACACCTTGAGCAAAGGTTGCCATAAACGAGCCTACAAAAAATAACTTATCCCATAATGGACGGTGAGACTCAGTCGCTTTAAAGCGAAATTCAAACGCAACACCTCGTAATATTAAGCCAAATAACATCACTAAAATAGGCCCATATAAGGCTGATAATATGACTGAGTAAGCCATAGGAAACGCAGCTAACAAGCCTGCCCCGCCAAGCACTAACCACGTTTCATTACCATCCCAAACTGGGGCAACGGAGTTAACCATGATATCTCTTTCATATTTATTTTTAACCAGCGGAAAAAGTAGGCCAATCCCTAAGTCAAAACCATCTAAAAACACATACATCATTAAACCAAAGCCAATAATGAGTGCCCAGATACTCGGTAAATCAAAATCCATCATGTAATCTCCTAAAGCTCAACACCATCGGCCGCTGATAGCGGACGAGCCGGACGTTTGTTTAAGTCATCTTTATTATCGTTGTCATACACTTGTTCAGGGCCCTTTTTGATAAGTGCTAACATATAACGCACACCGACCCCAAACACACAGACATATAAAACAACAAAAGTAAGTAATGAATAACTCATTGCCGTCATCGAATGAGCAGAGCTTGCATCAACCGTTCTTTGTAACCCATATACAACCCAAGGTTGTCGTCCCGCCTCTGTGACAAACCAGCCAGTTAGCATCGCAATCAATCCGGCGGGGCCCATTGCAACACAAAACCTTAAGAACCATTTTTTCTCGTATAATCGGCCTTTTTTACGTAACACTAACCCTGTTATGCCTAATAAAATCATCAATAACCCTAAGGCGACCATAATTCTAAAACTAAAAAATACAATAGGTACATAAGGGCGATCTTCAGGAGGTACAGATGTTAATGGTGCAATGGTGCCATCAAGACTATGCGTTAAAATTAAGCTAGCAAGATGAGGTATTTCTATAGCGTAATCATTGCGCTCTTCTTCCATATTTGGCCAACCGAATAAAACTAAGGGGACACCTTCGCCAGGTTCTGATTCATGCCAATGCCCTTCCATTGCTGCCACTTTCATTGGTTGATGCTCAAGTGTATTTAGGCCATGTTCGTCTCCTACAAAAGCTTGCAATGGTGCGATAATTAACAACATCCACATTGCCATCGACAACATTTTTTTTGCCGCTTGAGTGTGCGAGCCTTTTAATAAATGCCATGCACCAGATCCGCCTACCAACAAGGCTGTCGCTAAAAAAGCGGCTAAGCCCATATGGACTAAACGATAAGGAAATGAAGGATTAAATATTATCTCAAACCAGTCAACCGGAACCGCTCGGCCATCAATAATTTCATAGCCTTGAGGTGTTTGCATCCAGCTGTTAGAAGCCAAAATCCAAGTCATTGAAATCAACGTACCGATTGCCACTAAACAGGTGGATGTAAAGTGAAGCTTTTCGCCAACTTTATTCCAACCAAAAAGCATAACGCCAAGAAAGCCAGCTTCTAAGAAAAACGCAGTCATCACCTCATAACTGAGTAATGGCCCCGTAATAGCTCCAGCAAAATTAGAAAACTGACTCCAGTTAGTACCAAACTGATAAGCCATTACGATGCCGGATACCACTCCCATAGCAAAATTTACCGCAAACACTTTCATCCAAAAACGACAAAGCGTCATGTATATCGGCTTTCGCGTGTATAACCAAAGCCCTTCAAGTACCGCAAGGTAACTTGCCAAGCCAATTGTTATTGCTGGAAAAATAATATGAAAAGAGACTGTAAATGCAAACTGTATACGAGCTAAATCAATAGCAGTAAAATCTATCATAACGCCAACCTACTCCTAGTTAATTACAGAGCAAACATTAAACTTATCACCTATGGTATATATCTTTTTTTTACAGTACAGGCACAGAAAAATAATTTACAATGAGTACAGATTGTCACTACGAGCGAGAGCATGAAACAGTTCAAATATACAGAGCTTGAGGCTATCTTAAAAAAGAAAATTGACGCTAACAGCTTTACTCCAACAGGCAAGTTGCCCTCAGTGAGAGAGCTTTGCAAACTACAGGGCCTATCAAAAGCAACCGTATTACATTCGTTACATCGCTTGGAATCACAAGGACTTATTTATGCAAAACCTAAATCAGGTTACTTTGTAACGCAAATAAAGCCGCCTAAACGAGTGCTACCAAAACAAATCAAAACATCATCTACTCCACGCAATGTGTCAGTACCTGCGATTTTAAAAGACATTATGACGCGCAGTGCTGCCTTTGATATTTTACCAAGTGCTGGCGCGCAGGAAGATGCTACTCACTTAACCGTTCTTAATCGACATTTAAACAAAGCATTTCGTTCTTCTCAAAGTCAAAAAGCATTTTACTATAATAGTTCTGATGGTGATTTGCGTTTGAAGCACGCAATAATTAACCACTATGGTGGTTTAAACCAAAAACCTGATGAGCTTTGCATTACCAATGGCTGTCAGCACAGTTTATTTATTTCTCTTATGGCCACGTGTTCGCCAGGCGACACTGTCGCTGTTGAATCGCCAACTTTTTACGGGGTATTGCAAATATTAGAACAACTTAACCTAAAAATAATAGAAGTAGCATGCGATCCCGAGCACGGCATAAGCATTGACGATCTGACAAAAAAAATAGCCAAGTGGCCCATAAAAGCATGTGTCGTCTCACCTAATTACTCAACGCCAACAGGTGCATGTATGCCTCATAGAGCAAGAGAAGAGCTACTTAAATTGGCAGTGAAAAGTGATTTTTGTATTATCGAAGACGACATTTACGGCGATCTGGCTTTTCCTCCTTTTGTTAGTGAGTCTTTAAAAAGTCTCGACACCCAAGGACAAGTAATTTTGTGTAGTTCATTCTCAAAAAGCTTATCAAGAGATTTACGTATCGGATGGGTTTTTGGAGGAAAGTGGCATGATAAAATCACTCAACTTAAACTCGTTACGCAACTTTCTTCATGTGGGTCGATTCAACAAGGATTAGCCACTTTTATAGAAGATGGTCACTATCGTCGCTACCTAAATAAGCACGTATATGCAATTAAACAACAACAAGCAGAGCTGATTAATTTTTTACAAACCCATTGGCCTGAAGATATACGCTTTACACAAGCTAATGGCGGCATATCTATGTGGGTCGAGTTAGATGAGTCAATAGATACCCAAAAAAGTTACAATGAAATACTACAACAAGGTATCGTCATGACCCCGGGCTCACTTTTCTCAGCATCAGGGCAATATAAAAACTTTTTACGATTGAGTTATATTCACCCCCTCACTAAAGCAAGGGAAGTTGCGATAAAAAAACTATTCAGCACCCTCTTGGCAAAAAATAACACGCTTTATGCCTACGATAAGCTGCTTTAACATCAAATAATAAGGTGGTTTCGGCTAAAACGACTATCTAAGTTGTTGGCAGTCGACAAGCTCGGTTATAATCCGCTCATCTGGCTATATCTTTGGCCTCTAACAGGATTAAAACGATGAAAAAACTCTCTGCGGTGCAAATAAAACAACAAGCACTGGTACTTAAAGTTGCTGATGCAATTGAAGAGCAAGGCCGTAATGAACTCACTGGCATGCTGCAATGCTGGTTTGACGTGGAATATCACTTATTTCCAGGCTCTTTACTAATGTGTTTTCAGTTTGAGAATCAGCAGGCGTTAACAGCGGCAGAGCCTGACTTATTAAAGTGGCAAAAACGTTTAAGTGGTGCAATGCTTAAAAAAGGCGTTATTTTAAAAGACATGCGCAAGCATTTAGTTTTCACCCTAAAGGGGCCTGATGATTAAGTCAGATAGTAGCCATCAATCAAGCCGTTTTTAGTATGATGCGAGCTTTTTGTTGGTCAGAATTTATTCCATCAAAAGCTAATTATCAATATTGCATCATTTTAGGCTAGAACCTGACTTACATTTAAAAAGTTTACACACTAGCATCTTGAGCTCCTTCAAGACCTCGTTGCTTAACATGTTTAATCAATTCAGGGAAAAACGCTAAAAACATAGCATCTAATTCAGTGTAGTGTCTGGCTATATCAGCAGCAGCGCCAGAAAACGTATTAGTAAAGCGAATGCGCTTGGCAATATTATCAAGTGCAACCCCGACCCCTTCGACGGTTTCGTATTCTTTAAACCAATCATTCTGCGTCATATGTTTTACAACACTTTGCATTCTTGGCGGCATAACGGGTGTACGCTTACCCAAAAGCCTATAACTGATTTGCTTAAAGTCACTTAGCGGTTGATCGTTAAACCGTTGCCAATGCTGAATTAAAAAATGATCGAACACCACATCAATAGCGACACCCGCAAAGCGTTTACGCTGAGGCGAAAAATACTGTTTAGCTTCTTTCACTAAAGGGTGAGTATCTGTAAACTTGTCGACTAGATAGTGGTTATCTAGTGCATTTTTTACCGTGATTGGCAATTGCTTTACATGCCTATTGCCGCCAAAATCACCAAGCAAGTTGCCAAAGTGCGAGTCTGCTGTAGGCTGCGCTAAATAAAGATGAGCTAAGTAGTTCAAAGTAATATCTCTTTATATTTCATTATATTAAGAGCTTTCACTCACTTCTCCTAACAGGCGAGTTAAATCATTAAAGCGAACAAGCCCACCTTTTAGATGATAAATACTCGAGCCTTTCCACTTGCCGCCCATTAACTCTCCTAAAAATGTAACTAGGTTACTAAAAGTATACTAATTGATATTACCTTACAGGTAACTAATATATACCACATATTAACAAGCATTTTTAAGGAAAATACAATCAACACTGAACGCACAAATGCACGACAGCCGAATGCTAGTGTACTGATCTTGCAGGTGTAAAAAAATAAAGATCTTTTTCATAAATATCTTTATTTACTGAGAGTGAGCACATCATAAAGAAGCAATAAAAGGCATCAGACCAAAGAGGTATAAAACCTAATAGTTAAAATTCATACATTATTTCAAATACTCATGCCTTTGCATGTGATTTTTATTACAATGCCTGCAAACCTGAATAGTGGAACTGCACGTGCAACAATTTAAACATACCCTCTTAACGCTTTTGGCCCTATGGGCATTCGCACTGATGCCGGATGTCATTTATGGCTTGTTTAATCATAACTACTTGGCCGGTTATAACTTCAAAAGCATTATCATTACCTTACTGTTAATGGTCTTCATGCTGTTAAGCCGCACCCCTAAACTTAACAATATTGTTTTACTGATAATGGCTCTAATGCAGGCCTCTGAACTGATGTACTTCCAATACTTTGGCGGCTTTTACAGTGCTTTTGATATGGTGCTAATGATGGGTGAAATGCATGATGCACTAATTGGCTTTGCTGATGGTTTGAAATTTATGCTACCAGCGTTCTTTTTATCCATGGCATTTTATGGCTTAGCGTATTTCACCTATAACAAATACCATAAAACCAGTTTTACCGTACCTTATATCTCGGTGTTGTTTGTATTATTGCTCACGTTACCCTTTTTACAGTCTTTAGGTTCTAAGAGCTCTCAAAAATACCAGCCTAATATTGCGCACTCAGCTATGAAAAATGGCTTATACAGTGTGTCATTCTTTAGCGCTCGCCAGTTAAAAATGATTCTGGGATTACGTAAAGAAATGCCTAGCTATCAACCTTATCAATTGAGCAAAGGCGAACCTGCGGATGCAAATATTGTAATTTTAATGGGTGAAAGCCTGAGTTATTACAATATGGGTTTATATGGTTATCAAAGAGATACAACGCCAGATTTAATGCCGTATAAACAAGACCCTAATTTCTTTTATTTGCCTGCGATCTCAAGCGCTGTTTCAACACGAGTATCTCTTAGCTTATTTTTTAACACCGTATATGAGCCTAATAATGCAGTCCATATAAGTAAAATGGACACTGCTTTGTTTCGGTTAGCTAAGCGTCAAGGGTTTGAAACCCATTACATTACTACACAAAAAAATGCAGGAGGTTTAACCTATGCATTTTCACTTGGGGATATTGATACCTGGAAAGAAGATAAGCATCTAGATCAGTTCGATGGAGATTATGATGATCGTTTATTGCTCGAACTTAATTCCATGAATCTGGATTACAATAAGCCCCAATTTATTACGTTACATATGCGCAGCGCTCATGCACCTTATGTAGCTAATTACCCTAAAACTCAAGAAGTGTATCCTGTTGATGAGCAACCCTATAAAAAGTACATGCTGAATAGCTACGATAACTCAGTACTTTACACACAAAAGGTGATAGCTAACATTTATGAATTCTTTAAAGATTCAGGTAAACCAACATATATATTCTTCACGCCAGATCATGGTGAACTGACAGGGCAAGATGGTCGTTTTGGACATAACGCTGTCGATATGGATATCGCCCGGGTACCATTTATGTTTTACGGTGTTGATATTCCAAAAAATGAAATAACTCGAATTAAAAAAGAATTAGGTTGTATGCCTAACCATTATTTAATTAGTCTGCAAGTGGCTAAAGTATTGGGTTATGACATTAAAAACCCGAATGAAGAGCAAGGTAAGTATTACTTGAACGGCACCGATGTATTTGGCGAGGCAGGCTTTATGCAGTACGATTTAAAGCAAATACAAGATAAAACTTGTCCAGAATTTTCAAAGTAGCTCCTCAGTATTCAGCCGCTCTATGAGCGGCTTTTATGTTTATAGCACCTTATACTTTCAATTTAGTGTGGTTGATTCACATCTAATATTCTTGATTAACTATAAAAACAAACCTACAACTCACTAATCAACAAGTTCCCTACCCCTTATATTAGGATGATTGCTGCTTTGTTTTCGGTATTCATTAGGAATTTCACCCACAATACTTTTAAACACCCGGTTAAAAGTCGCTAAAGAAGAAAAGCCGCTTTCAAGCGCGATGCTTAAAATGCTCCAACCTTTAGCATCCTCACTTGCCAATAAAACTTGCGCATATTTAACACGATATTGATTAATAAACAGATTAAAGTTGGCTACTTTGTAGTGATAGCGAATAGCTCGGCTGATTTTATATTCAGGTACTTGTAATACTTGAGCAAAATCTGAAATTTTAAGATTTGTTTGCAAGAATAGCTGTTGCTTATTGATAAGTTGATCAATGCCATCGATTAATTCAGGGGCAACATCGATTTGTTCATGTTTATTGGTGTTTTCAGTTATCTCAATGTCATTAAAAATACTAACTGTATCGCCCTCATTTTTAATACCTTGGCTATTTTTATCTCTCGCTTGAAGAAACATTAATGTTTGCATCGCAAGCACAATTAGTAGTGCAGATGAGGTAATAATAATGGGATTATATAGCTCAATTTCAGTCTTACTAAACATTAGCTTAGGTAATACACTTGCATTAAACACAGCTAAAAACCAAGCGCTGGCAAAGAGCACTGATTGCATTTTTTGTGACACTGTTTTTTCACTGTAGCCTCTTATTGCCTCCCAAAAAGAGAGCACAAGTATGCTTGATGAAAGCAATATGGTTACTTCATTCACCCCTTGCTTTAAGCGCCACATTATATCACTGGTAGGTAACGGCTGAGGATCAAAACTCACTAAGTAATGCCATGTTTGGTTAAACATTATCAAGCCTGCAATAGTTGCAGCAAAAACGATATGCCTGCGAGAAATTGGCTTGTTTTCACGAAATAACGCTCTAGCAATCAACCATGAAACATTACATGTAGCGCAAGTAAATAGCCCTATTAGGTATTGATACCCTCCGACACTTGACGCACTGAGTTTTTGCGCCCCAACCATACAGAGCGAGCCACAAAATAGTGCAAACAAATAGTGAACTAGCTGCTTATCTTTTTTCAGTGCATTAAATAACATCAACCCCATGCACACAAAGACGAGAAGGTAATAAGGAGAATTATTTTGCATAACAGGTCGCTCTTAAAATGACGTTGTATAAACAACGTTGCTTTAACTTGGATAATACAAAGTAACTCTAGCGATGGCAAAAAGACTTTGTTAGTGAATGTGTCAGTAACTAATTAACTAACCGTAAAAATTATCCATATATCGTTGCTCAAGTTTCGAATTTGAGAAGTATTCGCCCTGAAAGTCTTTATATTTGGCTATTGAAACGATTTAATGGAAAAGTACATGTTAATGCAAAAAATGAAAACAACCCCAAATAGGCTGCTCGAAAACAGTAAAAAAATATGGTTTATTTGCTTACTAATGGCACAAGGTTGCTTTGTAATTTACCTTATTTTGGGGTATGCCCTGACTAGCGTTACTACAGGTTTATCTGGCTGGGTCCGCCTTAACAATACCGCCTATGTTGCGAGCGACCCCATCGGTAATTTAATCTATGCCACGCATGTGCTACTTGCCGTAGTAATGATAATCGGCGGGAGTTTGCAATTAATCCCCGCAATAAGAGCAAAATATACTAAGTTTCATCGCTATAACGGGCGCGTATTCGTACTGTTAGCTTGTACCATTTCAATCGCAGGAATGTACCTTATGATTGTTAGAGGCACAGTAGGCAACCTGCTAATGCATAGCCTGACAATGTTTAGTGGTGGTATGGTTATTTTATCGAGCATATTTGCAGTGCTGGCTGCTAGAGGGCGTAATATAAATTCACATCAAATATGGGCAATTCGTTTATACCTTGCAGCAAACGGCGTGCTATTTTTTAGGTTAATGATTTTTGCCTGGTTTTTAACGTTTGGCTCACTCGGGATTGATACTACAACGTTCACAGGCCCAACCGTGTTAGCTGTTAGCGTATGTTCTTATGTGATGCCATTGCTCATTGCTGAACTGGTTAGGTATGCGGGGAAAACATCTAATAAAATGATAACAATCGCCACCGCAGCTTTAATGATGTTGATATCCATTGTATTTTTAGTGGGCTTATTTGGTGTAGTGTTAGCAAATTGGTACCCAGCGATAGTTGGCTAATAGCCACATAATTATTAACAAAATAGAAGGCCTAACCCAGCAATCTATTTCAGGGAGATGTGGGCTCTTTTACGGTAGTTGCTAAATCGATATTTGGGTCAGTAATACGCGCAAAAATAAGCCCGAGCTTATCAAGTGGAAATCGGTTGCTGAGTTGTTGATAAGAACCTGGGATCAACTGCTGATCTTTTTGCTGTGCAACCACAAATGAGAATACATAATAACCTTCAAGGCCCATTCTTAAATCACTCATAATGACTTGCTCATCTTGTTGATACACCCCATAAAGGCCTTTAGTAAATGCTTGCAGTAGCTTGATCTGCCTTGCATCATCAAGCTTTGCTAGTAGCGTATTTTCGCTAGGGTAAAATTGCATATCAACGTTGTCTGCGTCATCAAACACAGAGGCATAAATCTCATAATGCCCTAACTCGGTAACGGCCACAGCCCGCCACAACAAGGTATTAAATGGCGTTGGTGTACTTTCAAAGTGCTTAAATATGATATTTTGGGTATTTAGTGCCTGATGAATTTTATCTTCGATATGCCATTTAGCCGCCAACCCCCAAGCTAAATAAAGCGAACTGACGATTAACGCAGCAGTATTTATACGCTGTGCGTAAGGCCACATCCGCGCCAAGCAAAGCGCTATACAAGAGAGTAACAATGGCAAAGTATACGCAGGATCAATAATAAATATGCTCGATATACCAAAGGGGTAAGTCGTCAGTGGCCACAGCAATTGTGTGCCATAAACGGTAAAACTATCAAGCAATGAGTGAGTACTTAAAATTAAAAATAGAGCGACAGACCAGCGCCTCAGCGATACACCTTTGGCCCAGTTCATTTTAAGTAAAAGCCATGCAAACAAGGGGCTTACTAACAGCTGTATAAGCAAAGAATGACTAAAACTGCGGTGATAGACAAAGTTTTCGACATTACCACCAAAATTAATGAGCACATCTAAATCAGGTAACGTGCCAAACGCCGCCCCAACTAATAACGACTTACGGCCCAGCTTATTACCTAATACTGTATAAGCAACTGCACTACCAAGCACAACCTGTGTGAGTGAATCCAATGAAAGCCTCTTTTCAAAATCAATTAAAGCATAGACTTATATTGTACTGTTGTAGGTCTTGTGTCGATCTCAATGAGTGATTAGTTTTCTGGAGAAGCTATAAGTTATGTGGATCCGCAAAAGAAAAATCCACCCCAGCTTATCAGCTAGATTTTTAAAACCGCCAATCCAATTACGATTGTATTTTAGTAAAGAGTCAACCCTGACGTCATGAATTCGAAGATTGTCTATAATCCTATTTCTATAAAAATCAATAAAATAGGTAAAGCGACTGCGCTCTACCTATTTATTTAAAAACAAGTATGACTTAGCTGCAACTTTTAACAAATGTCCATGAACTATCACTACCAGGCAGGCTATTTGTATACCAGTTCGCCTTATAAACATTGCCCTGATACTGAATTTGGTCGCCAGCTTCGTTATGTGTGTAAGGGCCTGCAGGATAATGCTTTCTAACCCAATTTGGATACGTTTTTACCTCAGTACAACTTGTTCCTGTTGTAACAGCACAACCCGAGGAATCGACATCAGTACCTTCTGGTGTATTGGGGCATTGATCTTGTACGTCAATTACGCCATCGCCATCTGAGTCTGTAGCCGCACACCCAATAGAATCTACGGGTGTATTCGGCAGTGTGTTAGGGCATTGATCTTGTGAATCAATTACACCATCTTCATCTGAGTCAAGCGGTGCATTATTCATATCCCAATTTAGTAGAATATCTTTTATCTTCTGCCCCGATGCACTTAGTGAATCCCAGCTACCACCAGGAAGAAAGGTTGATGCACCTTCATCTTTGTCATTTAAGGCCCAATTAGCGTGGCTAATAGTATTTGATTTAAGAAAAGCCATCCACGCGTCAGTTTCGTTGCTATTTACACCACCATTACCATCAGCATTGACTGCGCCCCATTCAGTTGCAAATAAAGCAATCCCATTATTTAAAGCCGTCTGCGCCTTATTTCTAAGTGACTCACCATGCGTACCTGCATAAAAATGTAAGGTATAAGCAATATTGTAGCGATCTATCGGGTCTTGTGAGGCAATATCAACATCTTGTGACCAAGTAGGCGTACCAACAATAATTAAATTATCAGGATCTATAGCTCTGATCTTATCAATAACGGTGTTGGCGTAAGGTTTTATATCGTTAGCCCACGATATCTGTAGTGGCTCGTTATAAATTTCATAAATAACGTTGTCGTAGTCGCCATATTTAGTGGCTGCTCGTTCAAAAAACCGGATCGCCATATCAGTGTCGGTATGCGCTTCGTGACTATGAAAATCAATAATGACATACATATCTTCTGCGATTGCTGCATCAACAACTGTATCAAGACGAGTAATATTACCGTCCCAATCGTCATTCAAACTGCCTGAGGTATTTTGTCCGTGACCGATCGCAGCACGAATGATATTAGCGCCAAATTCCTGTTTCGCATTGGCAACCGTTTGCGCGGTATAAAACTTTTCGCCGCCCCAACCTGTATTACTCCAAAATAAGCTTGAACCAGCAAAGCTCTTTGCCTCATCACCAGCTAATATTTGATTACCACTGACGGTTAACTTTTCAACCGCTGCATAACTTGTAGTGGAACAAGCGAGCAATAATGCCAGTGAAAGGCGCTTGGCTTTATATAGTGTTTTTTTAGGTGTACTTCCAATCGTCATAAAATCGTCCTTAAATTAGGTTACCCATCAGATGTAAACTGATATATCAATAATGTCATTAGCAAAAAACTAACAACACAAAGGTAGTACACTGAAATTATAATACAATAATAAAGAATGATTTACTTTATAAAATAATACTAGCGTAAAAGTAACTAAAAATGACCACTCATAGGCTGTCATCTGCAGGGGGGATACATTCAATAAAAAGCGTGAACGATATACACTTTAGTTGTCGCTAAATACCTTAACCGAAAGCGCTCCATTAATGTTTTAAATATCAATGAGTTGCTCCGTTTGCAACATACTTGCCAATTTTCTCTGTATTGCTGTTCAAGGTCAGCGCATTCATATCGTTAATTTGATACGCTTAACCTATAAAACAATAAATTTTATATAGCTTGGTACGCACTCAAAAAATCACTGCCTACCCTTTATAAAAAACTAACTCGCTAATTATGAGAAACAACATGTATAAAACAAATCTCTTGGCTCTTTCTTTAACTATGGTGTCATTGCCAAGTCTGGCTGATGACAATACCGATTTAAAAAATATTATTGACCAACACTGGCAACATGCAAAAAGCGAAAAAGTATTTTTTCGCACCGACCCCGATGGATGGAAACCCAATGGAAAGCTGGCTCGCTGGAGTGAGCAAGCCATAAGTAAGCGCCAAACTTATAACGACCAAGTGCTGCACAAATTAGCTGCCATTAACCCAAAATCACTCAGTAAAGAACAACTGATGAATTATCGGCTTTTTAAATACGAGCGCGAAACAGAGCAACAAAGTTACCAGTCACTTGATAAGTACTTTCCTATTAACTTTTTAAGCGGCTGGCATACATATTTTGCCGAGGCCCCTGCTAATATGGCGTTTTTAACTACCACCGATTACGACAATTTTTTGGTTAGTTTGAGCGACTACCCACGCTTTAACCAAGAAAACATCAACCTCATGAAAGAAGGCATACAACAAGGCTACACACACTATTGCGAGAGCTTTAAAAATTATCATAAAAGCATCAGTAAACATATCGAAAAAGAGCCACAAAACATTGCCTTGTATGAACCGTTTACACGTATGCCCAACACCTTTAGCCAACAACAAAAAGCAGCCTATCAAGAAAAAGCGAAAGCCCTAATTAGCAATAAAGTGGTTCCTGCTTATCAGCATTTTTATGATTTTTTTGTTGATGATTACATGCCAAATTGCAGAACAGATCCCGGTATTTCAAGCGTTAAAGGCGGGCTTGAATATTATAAGTATGCAGTAAGTTATTACACCACCACACAAGCTACGCCAGAAGAAATTCATGAGCTTGGTCTACAAGAAGTGGCGCGTATTAAAGCTGAAATGCAGGCTATTATTGATTCACTAAACTTTAAGGGTTCGTATGCTGATTTTCTGCAGTTTCTAGCAACTGCTCCACAGTTTTATGCAAAAGACAAACAAGATTTATTAGAAAAAGCCGCTTTCATTACACAAAAAATGTATGGCAAGTTGCCGACCTATTTTGGTCATTTACCACGTAATACGTTTGCTATTAAAGACTCTGCCAGTCGCGGCGCTTTTTATATGCCACCAGCAGATAACCGCTCTGCTGGCACTTACTTTTTAGCTTCAACCCCTTCGTTGCAACCTTTATATAATTTAGAAGCCTTGAGCCTACACGAAGCTATTCCAGGGCATCACTTACAAAATGCAATTGCAATGGAACTGGATGTGCCACCATTTCGGCGTACCTTAAGCCATTCAGCATTTGGAGAAGGTTGGGGCCTTTACGCAGAGCGTTTAGGAAAAGAGGCCGGTTTTTATCAAGATCCATACAGTGATTTTGGCCGATTAGGATATGAAATGTGGCGCGCAGTTAGGCTGGTTGTTGATACCGGCATTCATGCATTCGGCTGGAGTCGAGAGCGCGCAATTAACTACCTGAGCGAACATACTGCATTGCCACAAAGTGCCGTAGAAGATCAAATAGATCGTTATATCTCTTGGCCTGCACAAGCGCTTTCTTACAAAATGGGCGAGCTAAAAATACGTGAACTACGTGCAAAAGCTGAAAAAGAACTTGGCGCTGATTTTGACATTCGCAGCTTTCACGACACAGTTATAGGCCAGGGCTCGCTGCCAATTGCAGTACTTGAAGAAGTAATAAATGACTGGATAACGCAACAGCAAAAATAACACCCATTACATTAAATTAATAAGCTATTGCTGAGCTGATATTAGTTAAACAATAGCTTATTATAATCTGCAAGTGTGCTTGCTAGCTCCCCCATGCACAGTTCTAATTTATGCATCCATATAGTTGTATATGGGTTTAGTAAGTTATTGCTTTTATAAAGTTAATCAAAAACATAACACGGCCTGTATGTATGGTGTCTATTTATGGCATTACGGTTTAAAATCATCCACCCGATTACAATTGTATTTGCTTAATTCAGTAAAGAGTCAGCCCAATTTTGCTATCACTGTTGCTGCATTTTAGGTGCTGCATGAGTCATGAAACGCCTTGCTTAACCTTCCTATTAAATGCCATCTTTAATTGCAACCAAGGCCTCCGACGCATTATGACAACGATTTTTTTAAGTAAATCACAACAAGTCGCTCTGCAACAAGCACTTATCAGTAGTAAGCTGCTAAATAGTGATACTGCAAATAGTGATAACCCACCATCTCTTGAGCAACAAGCGTATAGTCATATCGCCGTCACGCTTTACCGCTTTAATTTACAAAAAATAAAATGGCCCTCTTTTTTAAAAACAGCAATAACCACGGCAACCGACAAATGCCCATGGTTAGCCAACGAACTTGTCAGATGCCAACAAGACTTCCAAGCCAAACCTAATGACGCTGTAATAAGTGAACAAAGTGCATTTATTAATGGTATTTTTAGCGAAGAACTCGCTTATATTGACGCCTTATTTGGAACAGAAGAGCAAGCTGAATAAAGTTTCAATATCAATACAGAAAAATACATATTTTAATTTCTATATTGCCACTTATTTCTAAAATAACTAACAATTACTTTTACTACCGAGATAAGTTATGATTATTTAATATCTAAACTATTTTTCTGTGAAATTAAAAACAGCCTTTTTATTTTTATTAATGAGTATCTATATGCCATTTTTTAAAACGTTTATTCCTGACTTGGATGAACTGGATTTAAATACACAAAAATTAAACAAGTCATTAAAAGATAAGATAAACCGTCAATGGAAAGACGTCTTTGATCAAACAACGCTTTTACAACTTTATTCATCACTAATTAAAGAATTAAGATTATTTCGTGAAGGTCAAAGCCAACCTGCGAAATTATATTATTTTTTACAGCTATTTAGTTCATCAGATTATAAAGTTATTTTTGACAAAAAATCTCATCATGCTTTACTTACGCACACAGAGTTATTAGAGAGTGAAATAGAGCAGCTGTTACTTGAGACCAACACTCAACTGATCCAAAACCCAACACCTGCAGAGGACGGTGATTTAAGGGAGATGGTGAGTGATTTAATTTCTTTATATTTTTGTCATCCTTCTTATCACAGTGAAGGATATGACGACTTAAAGCGTATTGGTGGCAACTTAGCATTTAAGTTTTTACGCACTTATCCTTACCAAGATACCAGTAACCTTCTAATCAGTTTATTACCATCAGCTTCAGACCCATTAGAGCAATATACACAATTAATTAATGACATTGTATGTAGCGAACAAAACGATGAAAATCGTGATTTACTACTCTATATTTTAGTTAGCGAAATGATTGGTTTTTATACCGAAAAAAGCGACTTGTTATACAAAAAATCAAAAGAGGTCTTAAAGATACTTTCAACTCATATTCCACATTGGAGTGAGGAGCAGCTTGATTACTTTATAACTCAAGGCATATTAAATGGCTATGGTATTTATCCAACTCCAAAAACTAAGATTGCCGAAATAAAGGGTTATATAAAAAAATTAAATGAAGGTAACTACAATGCTCAGGTTATCAAAAAACGAGTTAAAGAATATAACCAAGAAATAGCAAATATTGAAAATGACCCTATTGCCTTTATAAATGCGGGCTATAACAAGGCTGCTAAAATTTTAATGGTGAAAAATAATACCATTACATTTTTAGAGAATCTTTCAAAACTTACTCCAGACAGTAAAACAAAAGTACATCTTGATCAACTTATCGCACAGACTTTAGCCCTTAAAAACACACCCAAAGTATTTCCTATTAATAAAACGCCTAAGATCAAATTTAGCGACCTGCATTTTAAGTTACTTGTTATCGAAGAGCTGATGTATAAAAAAAATTTATTAACCCCTAAGTTTGACCTTACCCAGTTTATAGCCCAATACCACCTGCGAGAAATTGATAAAGAGCAAGAAGGGTATGAAGTTATACCTGAGGCACTGGCTTATTTTAAAGGGCTTGATATCTCTGAGGAATTGTTAGCGAAAGTCACTTCGTTGACACAAGATTGCGGTGTCGATGGCGGCGCAGATGTTTATGCTCAGATATGGCCTTTTTGGGATCCAGGCTGTGGAGATGAGGTGTTAAAGGTAAGCAATAAAGCATCAAAAGACTTGCCACTGCTGCCTAACTTACAACAAGTCATCGGTTTAGAGCACAGTAATCCATCAAAAAAATTAATTAGCAGCTTTAAAGAACGCCAGATCCAATTAACTGAACAGGATGTTTAACTATTAATAATGCTATTGATCACAGTAAATCGATAATTATATTTTTAGACATCAAATACAAAAGGCTTAGAAGTCATTCTAAGCCTTTTAATTATAGATTTATTTTACCTAACCCCAGATTTACCACCGGAACATCCTGATGACTACAAAACCCTGGACGGTAATGATAACGGTATTCGTGATGATTATGAGCGCTATGTATATGAAAAATTTGATTCACCTCAGCTCATCACCTTTAGTTTAGGCGCAGCTTCAACATTACAACTCGTTATTGATATTGAACAAGGGCGTATACCAAGCTTAGATATTGAGACCGGTAAGCAAATTATTTTAGATATGATTAACATCAGTTACTGTGTTCGATATTTACAAAATTCACACCTAATTTTAGAGAACCTTAAATTTTATACAATAGAAAAAGCTTACGCAAACCGAAAAAGCCAAAATAAAATTAGTGACTATATTGCTTGGGATGACGGTTTTCATCGCAGTGCTGATAGAGACTGTAACATCTTTAAGGAGTAAGAAATTCATAGGGTCAGGCTAAAGCTGACCCTATGAATTATCACTATAAAATCTTATTGGGTTGAGGCAAACTTTAACATTCTTGTTTGATCTGTTAATTCAATATTGATGAGCTCAAATGGGGCTTTGGCTGTTTTAGCGACAGAAAACGGCATCATGAAGTTACTATAGTTATCTATCTGCTTAGCAACTTCTACCGTAGCCAATTTTAACCTCTCCCCATTGCTGCCCTTTCCTGTCAACGTTGCACGAATAGCGAAGCGTCCAGCGTCGGTCACTTGCACCGGAACCTGTGCTTGATACTGGCTGTTCCCTAAATATGCAATTTTGGCAGTATCCATAGTAATGGTTTGCGAACTGTGTACAAAAGGCATTTTTATAGAGCGCTTTACCATTTGCCCATTTATTTTTGTTTCGACATTTGCCTCGAGTTCATAATACCCTTTCGCTGCACCAATGGTTTCAAGCGGATAAGCAAATACCGCCTCGCCGTTTTCATAACCTACAGCAAGTTGCTCGCCATCAGGAGCAAATAACGTTAGTCGCACATCGTTATCTTTAAAGCGCTTTTGCCCCATACTAAGCTGCATGGCCAAACGTTGTTGGTGCTGTTTTAATTTAAACTGGCTTTTGGCATGTAGCGCATTGCGCGAGCCTTTTTCAATGACGTGCACTAAATAGGTGTCATTGTCATTAAGAGCCTGGCTTGTTTTTAACATCGCCCTACCGTTAATTTGGCCTAACTTAAGCCCAACACTACCATCACTAAATCCCGCATTTTGCATTTGCTCACGCGCCGCTATGGCCTGCATTGGCAGCTGTTTAAAATTCGTATCGCGCACCGATAACTTATCTAATTGTAAACCATGAGGCTTAAACACTTCACCGCTATCAAAGCGCGCTTTCGGCGCGATACGAATAAAGTTATCAGCTTGATTAACAAATACTGGCACGCCGCGTTTTAACTCTTTTCCTGAAACATGCTGCCAATATTCGACACTATCTTTTTCAAGTGTTTGTAGTTGCGAAACAGGCGCAGACTGCACCTCGGGAAATTGATACACCGTTTGCTCATTCGCATTCACCGCAGTGCTTACAAACATCATCGCAGCACATAGTTTGGTTAATTTTTTAATCATTGTTTGGCTCCTAAATTCGATTTTTAAGCATGTCTGGCAGACCAAAGCAGTTACGGCGACTTTGCTGGTGGCTTAAAGGTTCACTACCTTCAGTTCGTGATTTATCTGTAAACCACACCACACCCGCTAACGATTGAGAGCTGCAATTTAAAAAGCCATCTGAACAGCTGTCTAACCAATTTTGCGTGACTTCAAGTGCCACTTGATTTTGATATCCGCCGCAGTAGCTATCGTTGTCCCAAACGGCTGATTCAACGTCACTACCTACAACGGTTTCAAAGCGAGAGGGTAAACTTGGCCGATTCGGTGTGCCGTTGAGCCACTCGGCATTATACGATGCCATCCAAGACACTTGCTGTTGTTTCACCGCATCACTACCATAGCCGAGTAACCAGCCCAAGCTTTGCTCAAAGGAATTCCCAGCAACCACCGCATCAGCAAGCGGCGTACCACCACTTGAAGGAGCCAGTGCAATTGTGCGCGTCACTTTATTAATAATATTAGGAAAACGGCCATCCCATGTCGGGTTAGACAAAATCCAACGCACAACATTGCCGCCGTTAGAATGAGTAATGAGTGTTAACTCAGTAATATTTTTATTGCTAATAAATGTGGTGAGTTGCTCGGCTAAGCAACCAACAGCGCCGTCAGCCCACATGTATTGCTCAAAATCACAATTAATAACCGTGTAGTTATTGGTATTAGGTAAACCTTGGCGTACCGTATCGACAAAGCTGCCCGTCCAATAATCATTATATGCATCAATTTGCTCGCCAGTGCCATGTACAAATGCGACTCCTTGCGCAGCAAAAGCGCCTTGACTCAAGCCCGCCGCCAGCGCTAAAGCCGGCATCAATAAGCGTGTTTTTATTTTCATGCGTGTTCCTGTTCTTTGTGTTTATATCTATCAGATTAGAGGTGTGACCTCCGATCAGAAAATAGACCAAAAAGGAACGAACGCAAGAAAACACATACATAAAATTAACTTTTGTGTGCTTTTTCACTACAAATTATTAGTTTTGTGGTCAAATTAAATGAAAGAGTCGCGATGGTGACCTTCTCAACAAAGCCACACACAGAAAGATAAAACAATAATGAAGATATAAGCTGGCTACCTTTTAGGAGAAGATCACAACAAAGAGGCAGAAAGAAAATTACAGCACGTTCATTTTTTATTCATAAATATAATTGAGTTTGTAGAAAGCATGTGTGATATTGAGGCTTAAAAATAAAAATTCTACAGAGATTTGAATATTTCACCATAGGATGAAGGTCACTCAAATAAAAAGTGAAGCTAATGCTTTCTTTGCGTTGCCTATAACTTAAAGCGATTTAACAAATCATTTAGCATCAAAATTTAAAGGATTTATAAAGTGATAACTTCAATAAAGCTTATGGATGTGGCTAGTTATTCCCCTACATCACCTGTGACTATTAATACAGATAATAAAAAAGTAAATTTATTTTATGGATTAAATGGCTCAGGTAAGTCTACGCTTGGCAATTTCTTACAATCGAGTGCCGATCCTATATATCAAAAGTGTGAGGTTCTACCAGCTAACGAAGATCATGAGATTCTTGTTTATAACCAGAAGTTTGTTCAACAAAATTTTTATGAAATCCCCCAACAAAAAGGCATTTTTACTTTAAGTGAAGTAAATAAAGAAGCTGAAGAAGCAATTGAAAATGCAGATCAAGCAATAAGAAAAATTATAGAGTTTCAAAATCAAATTCAGATAAAAGTAGATGGAAAGAAAAAAGAAATAACGAATGAAACAACTGCTTTAAAAGATACAGTTTGGAAAGCCAAATCAAAACACGATAGAACAGAACTCGAATTTTGTTTAGATAAGTTTAAAACAAAGGATAAATTTCTTCAAAAGATTGAGGGAAGTAGCTCACCTTGCGATTCAACTTTCAAAGAGCTTAAAAAAGAGGCTAAAGAATTAAATGAACAAAATGGTACGCCAAGGGAAAGTATTCAGACAATTTCTTTTATCGGTAATTATGTTGAAAAAGAACAGATTTTTGTAGCAAGAATTGTGGGGTCAAAAGATTCCTATTTAGCTGAATTAGTTGAAAAGTTAGGCAATTCAGATTGGGTACAATTTGGCATGCAATTCATTAAAGATAATGGACCATGCCCATTTTGCCAACAAGAGTTACAAACTGATTTTTCTACTTCGATTAGTCAACTATTCGATACAACCTATCAATCAAAACAAGAGGAAATTCTCAATTTAAAAAATGTGTATGAAAGCTCTATTTCGTCACTTGAGTTGAACTTAAATAGTGGTGCATTTGTAGCTGAGTATATTGCTGATAATTCAGAGTTAAGTACTGCAAAAGCGCTTCTTTTAACTTGTCTGAAAGACAACCTTAATTTGATCAGTGATAAATATAATAAACCTAGTGAAATTATAACGCTGTTAGATACTACTGAGCATATTGAACATTTGAATAACATTATTTTAAAAGTTCAATCTGAAGTGGTTGCTTTTAATGATAAAATTAAGAATAAAAAAATTCACTTAACTAACATAACGCAAAAATTTTGGTCACTGCTAAATTCAGAATACGCAGCATTAATTCAAGCTACCACAGAAAAAATAATAAATTTAAATCAGGATGTTGAAAATTTAAATGTCGATTATAAAAATAAAAATGCAGAAAAAAGAGAGCAAGAAAATATTATAATTGAGAACAGTAAAAAAATAACAAATATAGATCTTTCGATAAAAAATATTAATGAACAACTTAAAGAACTTGGTTTGCAAGGATTTCAGCTTGATAAAGTTACGGATGATTCACAACATTATAAGATAATACGTCAGGGAAAAGCTGAGGAAGATGTTTATAACTCTTTGAGTGAAGGTGAGAAAACCCTAATTAGCTTTTTGTATTTTCTGGAAAGCTGCACTGGTGCAACTGACCAAGAATCCACTGTAATTCTTAAGAGGCGCATAATTGTTATAGACGATCCCATTTCAAGTCTTTCACATAACTATGTTTATGATATTGCAACCTTAATTCATCACAAAGTATTGTTAGCAGATTTTAAACAAGTATTTATTCTCACTCATAATCTATTCTTCTTCCATGAATTACTGATGCTTAATGCTCCAAGTAATCGCCCAACCCCATATAAGTTACATCGAGTTACTAAATCAGATTATAGTCTGGTTAAAGATCTACAAAGAAATGAAATACAGAACGACTACCAAACATATTGGCAAATCATAAAAGACTGTATGGAAAATCATAATTACATAAATATGCTACCAAATGCCATGAGAAATATACTTGAACACTACTTCACCTTCATTCATAAAAAGGAAGCATTAAAGAAAGCCTTAGAAGAGTTAGGAAAATCTTCATCTGAGTTTAAGCCGTTATTTAGATATATAAATCGAGAGTCTCATTCAGACTCAATAAATATTAATGATTTTGAAGGCATTGATGTAGATAAATACATTGAAAAATTTAAACAGGTGTTTGAAAAAACAGGATATGATGAACATTATTATCAAATGATGGGGTTAGATAAGCCTGTAGCACCAATAGAGGTAGCATGATAGTGGGCTACCGTTGACGCTCATTAGTTTGGTAGTGAGCGAAGATGTTGACATACATCTTCCCACTTACCTAAACGAAAACGCTGATATTTTCTAACTAGAACAGTTTTCACTTTCATGCTAGTAACCTCGTATATCTACGACAGTGCTAACCACTGACAACTCCTGCAAAACTTTTTACAAGCGGTAAATAGATTGCATCATTGTGGTTAAGAATACGGTAGCCCATTAAAACTATATGACACTTTACAAGTAGTTACTAGCAGTATTTTAATATAGATAAAATAATACGCGAAATAAGTTCTGCATTTTACCAAGACCAAACACCCTTCACCCGTCATCAAGCCCTGACAATAAGCAATTGATGAGTAATATCGCGCATGGAGGCGCGATAAGGCGAAACTAGGCCATGGATGGTCGAACTGGGGAGCGTACAAGGATGTGAAAGTTGGCCTATCTTCGTCGTTTACGTTCACATCAATTAATTATTTAAAGGACTGAGCGTGATGCTCGGGTGGAAAACATTCGCGGCTAAAGCCAGCTCCTACGAGAGTCCAGAGAGGGGTCGGTGGCAGCCGTCCCTTGGTTGCCGCCAGCAAGCTAAACCTTGAATAAGGTTTTTAATGTAGGTCGCTGATTTATCCCGACAAAAGTTAAAAACAGAGTTAACGAGTTTAATAAAACACGATTAACCATACCTATACAACTTTTCAGGCTAAAGCCCGACCTACGGCTAAATAAGCTTTTTAAGATAAATTAAAAGCTATATTTTAAGCTCAGCTTATAATTTACCGGCTCACCGGGTTGAGTCCAAATTGCAGAGTAAGAGTTTGAGTAATATTCTTTATCCAGAACGTTATTCACGTTCAACTGGATACTCACATCATCATTAACGTTATAAGTTGCAAACAGGTTCACTAGCGTATACGAAGGTAAATAATATGTAGGATCAATCGTTTCACCTAAACGTTCACCTTCATACTGAACAGCTATACCAATAGTCGCATTTAAATCGATTAAGTCATTTAAATCTCTTTTAAGGCGCACATTTGCACTATGTTTAGGGATATTTAGTAATGGGCTACCTTTTGGCAGTTTTACCCACCAATCTGTATTAACCGTATCGTTTGCTGTTTTTGCATCGGTGTAAGTATAGGCAAAATCAAATGAGGTGCGCTCTGTAATATAACCGTGCAAATCAAACTCAACCCCTTCGTTAGTTACCTCTCCTAATGCTGTCGACACACCCGCTTGCAGATCTGTAGTTAGCATATTGCTTTTTTCGGCGCTAAATACGGTAAAGCTACCATTTAGGGTATCGGTGCTAAATTTAATACCCGCCTCAATAGAGGTTGTTGATTCCGGCTTAAATGCATCACCATTTATGTCGTAACCGCTGTTTGGCCTAAAACCTTCAGAGTAGCTGGTGTAATATTGTATATCGTCTGAGTAGGCGTACACTAAACCAACCCGTGGACTAAATGTACTTTGGTCACTCTTAGACTGACTTTGATTGATATGATTATCTATTTGCTGATCAAACCAATCATAACGGCCACCCACTTGCACTTTCCATTGCTCAGTGATGTCGATTTGATCTTGAATATAAACCCCGTAACTGTGCTGTACTTCAGTGCTGTTATATAAAAGTGAGCCTTCGGGTGCTGTTTGCCCATACACAGGGTTATACATATTGATTGCATAGCGCGTATCTTCAAGCGTAGGGCGATATCTGTACCAGAGTTTGTCAAAATCAAACTTGCTGGCGTCGGCACCTATTAATAAATGGTGGGTAAACCCAGCCGCTGTTACACTGCCACTAAGCTCGGTACGCGCAGAAATATTTTTAGTTTGAAAATCACGCTGGTTATGTTGTCTACTTAAGGTTTCGCCATCAGTAAAATAAACCTGCCGCCCTGGTGCCAGTTCTGCATCGCTCGATTCGCTTATAAATTTTGAATCGCTATAGCTAAACCCATTTAAAAGTGACCACTGTCCAATTTGATGCTCAAACGTTAGTTGGTGAGAAATAGCATCAACCTCAGTCGGTTTATCACTTGGCTCACCTAAAAAAGTCTCAATGGGTAATGCGTCTATCTTCCCGCCTACAGCGACAATCCCACGGTCAAACGTAACGCTTTGATCAACATACTCAAGTTCATAATTTAACTTTGTTGTGTCGGAGATTAACCAAAGTATTGAAGGCGTTATCACCGTTTTTTTATTTTCGTGGTAGTCTCTAAAGCTTTCACTTTCTTCAATCGCGCCGTTTACTCTAAAGGCGAGTTGTTCGGTAATTGCATTAGTGTAGTCGCCTTCACCGCGATAACTTTGCCAACTACCAGCGCTTATTTTTACAGAGCCTTGTTCTTCAAATTGTGGCTTTTTAGTAATAATGTTAATAGTACCACCAGGCTCAGAGCGGCCATAAAGTGCAGAGCCTGGGCCTTTCATCACTTCTACATAATCAATATTACTGGTATCACGGGTGCCGCTAAAACTTCGACCAGATGAAAAGCCATTAATTAAAAAGCCTGAAGGAATATTCTCATCACCTACTAAACCACGTATTGCAAAGCTTTCCCACAATCCACCAAAATCATTTTGTTCAGAAATACTCGGCGTTAAATCAAATATATCTGTGAGTGTGGTCACCCCTGCATCATCAAGGTTTTCTGCAGATATAAATTCAATACTTTGTGGTTGTTCACTTAAAGGCACATCGCCGCGAAAAGCTTGCCTAACACCCGAAACAGCTATTTTCTCAATGCTTGATGACGCCGTAGTTGCGTATACTGAAGGTGATAAAATTGCACTTATCGCAATTGAAAGCGCTGATATTTGGATTCGTTTAATTGTATTCATTCTATCTCTTAGATATAACACAGCTTAATCAATTAAGTTTGCACTCAAAAAAATTTTAAATGTAACCTACTAGGCAATTAGCTGAAGATGTAGGCAATAATAGTTATCATTTAGAATTCTATACAAACAAGGCAAAAAACGCTACCCTACTTGCAATAAATATTACAAAGTTATTAAAATACAATTTAAAGAAAAACGAAAATACTAACTTCAGCCAAATTATGGAATAAAATAAATTATATGAATATTTCAGGCAAAACAGAATTAATGTTAAGTATTGAGAATTTAAACCTAGACAAAATTAAGCAGTTCATATACTCCGAATATAAAAGTCTTGCTATAGATGATGAAATGTTTAAAAAAGACAGTACCGGGCGCTCCGCTATATATTATGCTGCTCTGCGAGGAGATGAAGATATCATTTGGTTTTTATTATCACTTCTACCCGGAACCGGTATTTTTTGTAAACGTGGGCAACTATTAGAATCAAAAGATAACCAAGGATTGACCCCAGAGGAGTTTGCTCAAGTAAATGGAAACGATAAAATATATAAGTTACTTTGTTCTGAAAGAATGAGGATCGAGTTTTTCGAATAAATTTCAGACACGCGTTATCAAAATGCCTTGGGCGACTAACTCTTTGTTACTTAAATGAGTATAGGTAAGGGGTTGTAAAAAACGCAGTAGTTTTACTTAATTTTCACTTCACCACCACATCTTAAACCAAGACGTTTTTATAATCCCAATAAAAATAAACCGCGAAATAAAATACCAAAGCAGGCTGAACAGCACACCAAAATAATTGACAACACCACGAACCGTTCATTCTTAACTCATAATAAGATTAAGTTCATAAACTGCTTGTGTAGTATTGAATTGCACACAAAAATGTAGTGTAACCAATTGAAAATATTTGTAATATATAAATTCATGGAGATGGCAACTTCAGCTCCTGCGCGGCTTTAGTCGCTTTCTCATCATGCTATTTCTTGCTAGTATAAAAATATTAATAACACGTTATACGCTACACTCATAATCGACAAGGAAAGATATGTCAGAATCATTTATTAAAGCATGCGCTGACGGTAATCGCCGTATTGCTCAGTTGCTCTTATCACAAGAAAAAGACCTTGATCCTAATTATACTAATTCGCACGGCTGTACAGCATTGCACTATGCATCGGCTAACGGATACGTTGATATAATGTCCGAGCTATTGGAAAGTGGAGCAAAAATTGACTATGAAGATCATCAAGGTAGGACGGCTTTATTTATGGCTATAAAGGCTCGACAAAAGCCGGCAGCATAGTTGCTACTTGAACTCGGAGCCCGTCCTGATATTAGTGATTACCAAGGTAATAGTCTACTTCACCTAATCGCCATAACAGGCCAAAATGCGTTATTAAGCCCTTTAATTGATGCCGGATTAGATATCAATTTAACCAATACAAATTCAGACAGTCCATTATTACTGGCGGTTAGTAATCGAAAACGTGATGTTGTAAGCAATTTATTAGATCAAGGCGCCGATATTGACCACAGTGACAAAAATGGTAATAACGCGTTATTGATAGCAACAGCATTAATCAATAAACACTTAGTCACTTTGCTACTAGAACACGGTAGCGATATAAATATCGCTAATGACGATGGCTATACACCGTTATTCATTGCCTGCACTAAACACAACAATATGCTTGTTAAATACCTGCTAGAGCAAGGTGCTGATCCGCTTATCGAATCTAATGAAGGCGTATCGTCTATTTGGCTTGCGTGTGCTAATAACCAAAAAGATATCGTCTCGGCATTTTTAAATGCAGGCGTCGATGTAAATTACAGTAAAAATACCAATAAAGAGTTTGTACTCAATTCATATTTAGACTTAGTTATCGAACAACTAAATTATAGTAATGATAACTATCATGCAATTAGCTGTGAAGGCGAAAGCCTAATACATGTTGCAGCTAAACAAGGTCACTTAAGTATGATTAAGCTATTACTTGAGAAAGAGGCTGATATTGATGCACTGGATGCCGCAGGTAGTAGCGCATTACATTATGCTGCTGTGGGCGGTAAAAAAGATATAGTGAAAGAATTAATAAAACACGGTTGCGATACATTGATTTATAACAAAGCTGAACAACAAGCTATTGATTATAGTAATCAAAAAGGGTTTAACGAAATAACTGAAATGTTATTAATAGCAAAACAGGCGCAACAAAATGGATAGAAAAGAACGCCCATTACTTGAAATAATCGCACGCGATATGAAAAAAGGTTATTGGAAAGCCGCCGATGCTGCACGCTACGCACCCATGCTATTTCCTCAAGTAGAACCCAGTGACCATGTTCGTAAAGCGGTTGCTGCGATTGCTCTGCAACAATCTCGCGCAGAGCAACTTAAAGCTCTGCAAGCACTCGTGATAAAAGAGCGTAGCAGTAAGGATTTTCTTAAAGAATTTGAAACGCTGCTTGGCAACAAGCGCGACCCACTCATGCCTGCAACTGACCAAGATAAAGACAGTGGCCACTTTCGCGATATCATTATGATGCTACTAGCGACAAACTTTGCATCACAAAAAAGCAGCGTTACTATAACCGCAGATTTAAGTGATTTGTATCAACGTATTTATCCTCAACAAACCGATGAATTTAGCACCGATTCCAGTGCTGAAGCCGTAGTGACTGAATATATAATGGGTGCCCTATTAAAACTCGCGCCTGATATAATTTAAAGCAAGGATGAGCAATGACATTGCACCAAGCACTTGAGTCGAAGGATTTTAATCTCGCGACACAAATAGCAAAAATCCTCAGCGATAGCGAAATTATACAAGTATTGAATGAGACGTTTGTTTTACAAAATCTACATGCCTATTGGCTTGCCTTGGATTTTTGGCTGCTATTAGATGAAAAAAATATCGTGTCGCTCGATTTGCTAAAAAATATGGGGGACGAGGAGGAAGTCGATTTTAATAACATTGATATTGAAAGTCTCATCAATTCAACAACCGAAAAACCAAAACTGAAAGTCGATCAAAAAAAATCATTTCCACTGCTAATATTAGAAAATGAATTAAGGTACTTTGAACATAAAAGCGAAGAAGAATGTGCCATATTAGTTAAATTTATAAACGCTTGTAGAAATTTAAATGCCAAAGGGGGAAAATTATTAACACAAGCGCTTTCACCTAACACACCACTGTCGATTCTCGATGCCTTAATTGAAAAGGGGTGTGACCCTATGTACGAGAATAACGCTCAACAAAACTTTCTTTTTAATATAGTGAAATGGCGTAAACAAGTAGACATAGATACGTTTAAAAAATATCTAACCTATTTTATAGACCAAGGATTAGATATTAATCACCGTGATGTAATAGACGAAACCCCTATCATTGCTTTAATTAAATCAGGTGAAGCAACACAGCGTATAGACGTTATGATCGAGTTAGGCGCTGATATACATATTCAAAAAACGGATATTGATGGCTTTGATTTATTAGAAATAGCAGTTACAAGTTACAATCCCGATTTTGTGAGTGCTTTACTTAAGCATGGACTCGCTTTTGATTATGAAAAACAAGATAGAGAAGGCCATAGTGTATTATTTCGCTTTACAGACCATGGGGTTAGAAAAGATCAATTAACGCTATTTTCTTTATTACTACAGGGACAGCCTGATCTTTATCAGATTAATCACGACAGTAGATGTGAAAAGCATTACTCTACCCCAATGGAAAATTTAGTAACAGAAGCACACCCAGACGCATTAAAACTGGCGTTAGCTATGCTTCGACCAGACATCAACCAAACCGATGAGGAAGGTAACACACCTTTACACCTTGCTGCATCTAATTATGTACATGAAGCAGCCCGAGCGGTTGTTAATTTAGAACGAATAAAAATACTTATAGCGTATGGGGCTGATGTCAACACACTAAACAACAAGGAACAAACACCTGCAGCTTGTGCCAGTGATGATGATAAAAAGGCCGATATACTGGCATTTTTATTAGCAAAAGAACACCAAGCAAAGTGAAATACGAGATCTATAACTAAATAATAGTAATATTCGTATCCGAAGCTGATCATTAAGGATAAAAAGATGATAAAGCGTTTTCTAAGCTTACTTGTTTTATGCCCCTTACCTTTAATTGCTTGTCAATGGCAACCTGATGACTTAATCGGAAGCTACCGAAGTTTGGGGCACTCCTATTTTGATACCTTTGCACTAGAGAGAGAAGATATATTTCATTCATGGTTACACCAAAGGCCTGAAATGACGGCAAAGTGGCAGCTTGATAAAAATTGTATATTGGTAATACGCAGTGAACACTTAACACACCCAATCAAGCTCACCTTAATTGCATTAACAGTCAATAAAGCAGTGTTTAGTGATGGTCAAACTAAACAGCACTATCAACGCTTAAGTGCACAACAAAAAACAGCCAAGTAAATTAACCCTAGACACTAATTTAGAGATAACGAATGAGATTGACTAATTTAAAACACCTGAGTCTATACTTAATTTTGCTATTTAATATATTTGCTTTTCAAAGCTACGCCTCTGAGCCTGCTATTTTTTCAAAATACAGCAAAGCGTTAACTTTAGTTGAGCAAAATCCTGAGCTATATCGCTATCGTTTCAACGGGCCAATTACAATACGTGGACTACTCGTAATTCAGCTTGATATGGCAAGCCCAACTCAAGCAAGCGGCGATATTATCAACATCCGTATTATTCCAACTCGATTAGCGCGCAGTAAGTTGCCCGCTATCATTCATGGACGTTATACATCGTCGATTGAGGCTATTTTTATACGTTTATCAGCTCCCCAATTAGACGAACTATTTGCAGGTAAAGAAAACTGGCAACGTTTAAGTCATGGTACAGAAAGACTTATAAAGCAACCCGTAGAAGTCACATTTAATGATTTTAGCGCATCGGTAGAATGCGACAGCCGCACCTACACCGCAACCATTAACACCATAGCAGCTATAACAGATAAGCGAGTCGCTGCATTATCTAAGCTTGATATAAGCGGCTGTTAAGCCACCTTAAATTAAAGCCGTGATTATTAATAAAGCACTACGACACATATAATTTAACAGGAGTACACATTGATTTTTGCCATTGATTGCCAATATTACGACGACACAGCTATTGCTGCCGGTATCTTATTTGAAAACTGGCACGACGAAGAAATAACAGCAAAGCAAGTCAACACCATTGAAAATATTGCTCCCTATGAACCGGGGCAGTTTTATAAACGCGAGTTACCGTGTATTTTGTCCGTACTAAAATCTTTAGATACTCAACCAGATATCATCATTGTTGATGGCTATGTCACTTTAAGTAGTGCACAAAAGCCAGGTCTGGGCATGCACCTTTATGAAGCACTTGAACAACAGATTCCCGTTATTGGCGTAGCCAAAAGATCATTTGTCGATACACCAAAAGAAGCTGGAATTTTGCGAGGAAAAAGTGAAAATCCTCTTTATATAAGCAGTGTGGGAATTGATCTTGAACAAGCAAAAGAACACATACTGCACATGCATGGTAAAAATCGCCACCCAACCTTATTAAAATACGTTGACCAGCTAGCTAGAGGCATTGTTACCTAAAACGAATAGCAAAGGTATGGATGTAAAAACTGTGTAAATACCCGTTAGATATAGGGAACTAATTGCTCCTTAAATTCTATTATAGTAAGACTCAGATCCCGAGAGAGCCATACAGTTTTTATCTAAGCGACAAGCACTCACGGCAAGCCTTATTTAATTGCTGAAGTGCTTTTGAAAAGATTCTCAGTTTTATATTATAGCCAAATTTTTCAAAGTATTGCGCCCCAAAACTAAAGCCAGACAGCACTTTTCTATTTTTTAACGCGATCAATAACGTGACATTCAAGTGGCCTTTTTCATAGCAACGACAATGAGGTAAATAATAGCCATGACTGCGAAGCACCTTTAGTATATTTCAAGCTTACGCTGCTGCGAATAGCTTTTCCTCGAAGGTTATTCTTCTTTCTTTGTTTACGTTTTGATTTAAAAAAACTGCACACAACAATTGATTCTAAGCGACCTAACTTCTTTGATGCATATTTAGACTTGATACAAAGCTATATACGAATCATTTTTTTAGATAGACTATCAAGCATCTTTACAAGGAGGAAAATATAGATGCAATTTATAGACCCTTTTCCAGTCAAATGCGAGTTTTGTCAACACTTAGCTTATTATCCGTTAACCCCGCTTAAGGCTGAAAAAGCAGCCTGTACAGCTTGCAAAAAAGTTTTACGGCAGACACCTCGTGATCTTCGTAGATCCAGCCGTAAACATGGAATTGAAATTTGGCCTACAGCTCTTATATTTGAAGTTATGCTGCAGTTCGATATTGACTATGATTTGGTTAGCGACGATGAACTTAATGAGGAAACAACCCTATCAACATTTATTGAACTAATGCAAAGAGCTGATCCAAGTATTTCCGCGCGTGACCTACTTAACTTTGATATGTTAGACACTGCTCGCTCTACCTGTGATGAAGAACAATTACTAACGCTAAAGCTGGAGGAGCTGTCTTTACTGTCTCATCCTAAAGAGCCGTTACCAGACAATAATTCTCTTGCAGATCCAAATGTCAAAGGCATTGAGAAAAGTGAACTGCAAACGATGTATAAACAGCGTCGAAAAGCACGACAAACCCAAGATAAACTTACCCCGCGTCCTTCAGCTGAAGAATCCACCGTTGAAGTTAAGGCCCCTAATGCTAATAAATACTCTAACTTTTGGCAAAAACAAAGCGAAGAAAACCACGCGGATATAGATAAGCCATTAACCGATGAGGAAATTCAAAATACTGTGAATAATTTGGGATATACGCTACCCATACTCTATATACAGTTAATGAAAATACAAAATGGTGGCTATCCACAAAACACGCTCATTCAACTCAATGAAGAAAAACCATCTAACTATAGTATCAGCGAGTTTATTAGGCTAGATTCTATCGCTGCAGAAAGTGAATATATGAGAAACGAATGGGGTTATCCTGATATCGGGCTATATATTTGTAATTGCCCTTCGGCAGGGCACCACTTGGTTGCTTTAGATTACACTGAGTGCGGGCCTACAGGTGAGCCTACAGTGGTACATGTCGATCAAGAAAATGACTTTAAAAAAACCATTCTTGCTACAAATTTTGAGCTGTTTATTAGTAAACTACAATATGATGAAGATTAACCTCATGAAATGTGTCATTGCTTTAGAATACTCTGTAACACTTTTTATATAACTAGCTTTTTAAATACAGCATGATCATTTTTTAAATATATTCTTAACTGCTCAAGCTTTTTAGGCTGAGACACTATCAGCTCGCGGTGTGTGGTTTGGTACAGTTTATATTATGGAATTTACCTTTTGAGTTAATCTAGAACAAGCAAATTTAATGCAATTCGCGCTACTTTAGCGCTCTCTACATTGCTCAGCATTAATTAACTCAATAAGTAATTGACTATAAGATCTAGGGCTTTAACGTATAAAGTCAAGATTTTATCACTTTGGTTTTGTTACTAGTACGGGTTGACATGTTGTAATAAAAGCCACACGTTAAGTGGCTTTTATTACTATGCTAGCGCTACAAGTCTATTTGCCAGTTGAGTTGACACCAAGGGTGGTTATCGTCAGCTAAAATTGATGTCAATTCTTCGATATCTAGCTTAATCTCTTGTTTTACTTCGAAAGCATCAGGGTAGCGTTCTGGTGGACCATCCATAGGTTTATCGAGTTTTACACCCACCCAAGTTAAGCGCCCTACTATGTGACTCATGGCTAACTCTTGCCAATCAGTAAATAATTGTTGCGCAATTTTACCTAGCACTAGCAAATAATACCAAGTTTCTTGTTCTGTAATTAAACCCGTAGTATACGCACACCGGCATAGAAATGCAGAACGACCCACATCAAAACCTTTAATCCCACAGTCAGATAATGAAACATTATGCTTTTGAGCCCATCCACTAACCATATATTCATTACTGTTTTTATCGTTGTTTCGATTCAAGTAAAAGTGTTCAATAAATAAATCATAACGCACACTTTCAATCAAACGGCTCATAAACTCGCTGCTACGAGCTGTATCTAAAAAAATATTTAATGTTTCAACTAAATCAGCTTTAGTATGTATACCATAACTATTTTTTAATACTTTTACATTGCCATTAATAATCGCTTGTAGTGGGTACGTTTCACTCTTATGTAATAAGCAATCCAGTGAGTAGCCATTTTGCATCGATAAGTAGCCTGATAAGCTGATTAACCATTGCTTTTGTTCATCGGTTAACGATTGACTTTGCAACATTAAGTCTTCTTGATTATTGTCCATCAACTCTCTCCTTTGTATCTTGCAATTGCTGGCATAAAGCTTTGCACTGCTGTGCATAAGGTAACCCTTGTTCGATAAGCGCTTCACAGCATTTAATAGCTGAATTTAAAGAATGAACGGCATATGGATGAGTATTATATTCGTGGGCAGCTTGTTGAAATGCAGCTAAAGCCGTGTCATATTGGTTTAACTCTAAAAGTGCGCACCCTTTAAAATAATATGCTTGTGGTGCTGCACGTAAACCTTTAATCGCTATATCAGCTAACATGATGCAGGTGTCAAAGTCTTGCTGGTCAAACGCGGCCTCCAAAAACTTTAAACAATCACGCGGGTTGTAAAGCATAAGTTGTTTAATTTCTTTTATATAATTAAGTACGTTACGTTGAAAATCATCAACAACACTTGTATCCGCATAAGCAACTAATTCGGTGTCACGAATATATAATATAGCCAGTGCAAAAATTTGCAGTGATTCAGTATGCCCAAGAGATTCTACTGGGCGCCTCACTGAATCGTCTTCTCGGGTTAGCTCAAGTATGTCCATTTCTTGCTCTGAGTAACAACGTGGTTTTGTTGAACCAGGGAAAAAATCCGTTTTATAGAAATCCTGAAAACTAGCAATATGCTCTTGTAATGTATCAACTAAAACTTCATATGTGATTAAATCGTAGCAATATCTTAATAAATCAACAACTAATGGCCATCCCCACAGCTGGCGTTGATTGTATAAATCAATAAACACTAAAAACTCAGAGTAGGCTTCTTCAAAACGGTGTAATTTACATAAGCAAAGCGCTTGTAAATAATTCGCTTGTTCTACAAATATCGGTTTGTATTGCTCGGTGATTGACAACGCATCCTGATATCGTCCATTTTCATACAGTAAGGTCGCAATTTTTATCGCGTTTTTAGCTTCATCAGCTCTCAACTCTCGAATATATCCGCGTCTTGCTGTAATTAATGCAACTTCAAGCTCCATATCACCAATAGCAGCTAGTTTTGCATCTAAATAAAGATATGCCTTTTCATAATTATTAAGCTTTAAATAACATAAACCAATATATTTGAACATTACCTTAGTACACAGTACGCGGTAATTATGTTCTTGCTTTAAATAAAGTGCGAGTGCAGCCTCATAATTTTTTAATTTATACTCAGCATGTGCTTGGTAATTTAACAGATCTTCCTCTGTTTGTGGAATTGTCAGAGGTTCAAGTATACGTTTAATGGCGCTATAGCTATTAAGCGTCCATAAATACTTAACTATATAATTATAAAGGGGAAAGTCATTTTTAAACTCAGGTCCAATTTGTTCAGCAACATTTTCTAAATCTTCTGTAGTCAATGTGTCGTATAAACATTTATCTTCAATATAGTTACGTATTTCAAGATGGCGTTGAAGATTTTTAAAATCAACATGTTCTGAAATACCGACCACTAAACCGTCATGTATTCTCTTTGGTAACGTTTTTATATAACCCGACAATGCAACCGCAATTTGACGCGTAGTATCATCGCCACTGATAGATAAGCTACCAGAAATACTTAAACTGGTATCTAAAAATGTCCAGATATTTTCAGGTAAAAAATAGTGTTTAGACAAAAAGTCGAGTAAGTTGACAGTCAACGCATTACTTTGATTAACATCCCAAAATATCGGCGCCGCGAACAACATTTTCCATTGTTCTAAATTGTGCCTAACTGAAATATCACTATAAAGCTGTGTTAAGGCAAGGTTGAGTTGGGATATTGTTTTAATAGTTGAAAATTCAACGAGTTCGTCGTCATCAGTCTCGTGATTGGAGCTAGGTGGTGGCTCCGAAAAAACTTCATCCTGTGTGTCTTCAATATCAGTATCTAGTTGCGGCTGAAATGCTTTAAGTGATGCATCGTGCCAACTAGCTGAATTATCATTTGCATCATCATCACTTTTTGAGATTTCTTCTAGTGCTTGATCATACGCTTTACGTAACGCTTTAAACTCTTCAGGGAATTCTGTTGGCGGAGTTTGTTTTAGTAACTGCGTATAAGCTAATTTTATAGCCCGCTTATCTTTAGTTGGTTCAATACCTAATAGTATCCAATGGTACATTTAGTTTACTCTTATGTTGTGGGCACAAATAATAGAATGCATGTTAATAAGAAATATTCAAAAACATTTTTATACGCTCTTTGGCAGCGTCAATTTTATGATTATCATGGGTTTCTAACGCGCGATCAAAAAGCCCAATGCTTTCACCAACCTTTCTACGTTTATCACCTAAGCTCTCTTGAAACATGCGATCGAGCTTTGCTTTAAAAGCGGTATTGGCAAGTTTATTTTTTGGGAGTATTTTTAAAGCTTGCAGTCTTGAAAATTGCTCTTGCAATTGATTTTGGTCAAGCTCTTTCACGTTCTCACCAACATAAGTACGATAGGTTTTTTCAGAATCCTTGTTTTTAACTTCCACTTCAATCACACCATTGAGATCATAAGTGTAAGTTATATAAAAAGACTGAATTTTGTTCAAAGGTTCAAGTGTAATGTCTAATGTACCCATTAATACATTATCTTTAGGTAGGTAATTTTCACCTTGATAAATGTTAATCAAAACACTTTCTTGACTTGGATGTCTAGAAAATAAAGAGCGCGTTTCACTGACCGGGATCGTAGAGTTACGCTCAATAATGGGTAAAAACTCAGGTTGGTTATGCTCGTTAGATATCTCAACGCCCAGTGTAAATGGGCAAACATCAGTCATGATTACATCTTTGAGCTGAATATTACGCTCGTTCATACTTGCTTGAATGGCAGCCCCAATAGCAATAGCATGATCTGGGTTGTATTGGATTTGTGTAATACGCGAAAATACATGATTAATTTGTTGACGAAAAATAGGCATGCGGGTCGCACCGCCGACAAAGATAAGACCTGCAATATCATCCATCGATAATTTTGCATCAGACATCGCTCTATGAATAGGAAACTTAATACGCTCAATTAAATCATGACAAATATGGCCGAAATCGTCTTCACTTAGGGTATAAGTTAAAACATCGCCTTTGTATTCAAAATCAAAACTGGCAGAGTCATCTATGGTTAGCTGACATTTTAATTGATCACATAAAGACCATATATTTCTTCGCTCACTTTTGGCTAGACGGTACGGTTGGATATCATTTTTGCCAAATACATCGTCGACAATAGCTTGGGTAAAGTCATTACCACCGAGGTAATTATCGCCTCCAGAGGCGTGAATCTCAAAAATGTCATTAAACACTTCAATAACTGATACATCAAATGTTCCACCACCGAGATCAAGCACTAAATAAGTGTTATCTGAATCTTTATTATCTAATCCATATGCAAGGGCTGCCGCGGTTGGCTCGTTAATTAAGCGCTCAACCGTTAAACCAGCAAGTGAAGCCGCCTGCTGTGTTGCTTGTCGTTGTTTATTATTAAAGTAGGCCGGTACTGAAATAACAGCTTCAGTAATGGGTTGTTGTAAATATACTTCAGCTTGCTCTTTAAGGTGCTTAAGTAAAATAGCCGACAGCTCTATTGGGGTATAAGATTGTTCTTCTAATTGATAAACTTTATCTGTGCCCATAAAACGTTTAAATTCAGACACCGTCAACTCAGGATGAGTCGCTAAACGATCCCGCGCAGCTTGACCTACCAATACATAGTCATCTGAAAAACTCACAATAGAAGGCACTAGAACATTGCCCTCAGAGTCAGCGATAAGTTTAACACCACTATCTTGCCATACAGCAACAACACTGTGTGTCGTTCCCAGATCAATCCCTATCTTCATATTACTCCCCCGTTCATCGGAACATTCTTAAATCGTTTTATATATATTAAAACCACTATTTAAAAAATCACTTATTATACTAACATTGATTGTTATATGTAAAACCCATCAAAATAAGAAAGTGCAATAAAAAAGCCTATTTTTTCACTGCGTGTAATTCAGGCCAAAAAGATGTTCACCATGACAAATTAACCCACTATTAATCAAGGAGATAAGAACGAAAATATAACAGATAAAATGATTAATCTAAGAAATTAAAGATAACAAGAGCTCCATTAACTAATTAAAACGAGCTTAAACATATTCAAATATTAACATTAATCAATTGTAAGTTTTAAGCTATTTTAAATTAATACTGAGTTAATCTTACCGTGATATACTAAGTTTATTTTTTACTTTATTAATAAGATTCTCATGCAAAATATCTGTGCGTATAACGATACTTTAAAAACCAAAAAATGGCATGACCTTCATTTTCCAGCAATAGAAATCACCAATTTGCCGTCTTTTTCACAAGATGAAAGCTACATCTTTAGTGACTTACTTCATCAAGCAGTAAAAGATCGAACAGACCAAGATGTTCTCAAGCTTTTCTTAATAACACCTGATACTCAATTGAGTAATCATTTTTATATGGTTGCCTACTTACAAGATAAGACTATTTTTACCGCCGAAGTGCTCAACACCCCACTATTTTCACAATGGTTAACAACAATTGATAGAGAAAGAAGAAAAGGCGTAGAACCTAAATCTAAGCTGTATGATCTTGCCAGTAATAGTCTATCTAGTCGCCCAATATCAAGAGCGTTTGCTGAGCAAATATTCACACATACCGGTGAGTTTATTGATGAAAATATTCCTAATGCATTTAAAGCAGAAGAATTAGCGCAACAAAAAATAGATTACATCACCCCATTTATTAACTTTGATTCCCATGAAGACTTTTCTTTAGTAAAACAAAATTTAACTCAATTAGTTGAGTCTGAGGGATTAAAAATAATAGAGCCCATTGATAATAAAGCGATTTATCAACAATTTAAAACGCAAGCTGGTTTTGAGTTTCCCACTATTTTAAAAGACTTTTTAACACTGCATAATGGCATTGAAAAAACAGGTTTTATGAATGCACAGACCATACTAAAAGAATGGAGTGACTGGCAAACACCATATCAAAAATGGACGCAAGAGGACTTGCTCGATACTTACAGCAGTAACGATGGCACAGTACTGCCTTTATATTGCACCCCCTATTGGATCCCCTTTTTCGACCAAGGTTGTGGTAATTTTTATGCCATAGATCTTGCACCAAACAGTAAAGGAAAACCTGGGCAGGTAATTAGTTTTGGCGCAGACCAAGAAAGCGGCTATCTACAAGCGCATAGCTTAGCAGAACTCATTGCTGGTTTTATCCATAACGAAGATTAACAGCAACTTTTAACGACGTATCTTGGCCCATCGTTTAGTTGTAATGATGGGCTTTTTTATAAACTAAAACCTTTTACGTTGAAATAAAATCGTCTTGAAAGCTTAAGCTTTGTTGAACGACTTTACCGTTTGCTTGCATGTCGTCTTGAATATACTTTAACAGTCCATTCACGCAGATTGGCATTTCCCACGCGCTGGCACCGCGCTCCATTTCAGAGAACTTTAATTCAGGCCTTAAATTGGCTGTTCCAGGTAAGAACACATTAGCAATTTTTTTATTGTACTTATGTGCAAATGCGACAGTGTGAGCACTGCCACTTTTAATTTCCCACTCGATAGGTAGCAGCGTATTACAAAGCGCAGCCTGTATTCGATTTCGTCTAACAAAGTTTTCGGCACTGTATAATTGTTCAGGCAGGTATTCTGTTACTACTGTGCCACCACGATTTAATATTTGCGCTTTAAGTGTGTTAGAGCCTTTAGGAAACTCAACGTATATACCATTACCAAGAACCGCAACGGTGGGAATGTTATATTTTATCGATTCTGTATGTGCTATTTGATCGATACCCAAAGCTAAGCCACTGACTGTAACAAGCCCTTTATTTGCCAATGCTGCGATGACTATTTTCGCTAAAATTACACCATCTGTTGATGGCTTACGAGTACCTATCACTGATACGGATTTTTTATGTAAGTTTTCAATTGGACCCTGAACAAAAATCCAATGAGGTGCATCATCAATTTTCTTCAACTCTTAAGGAAAAAGCTCCTGCTCTCGGAACAAAAGTCTTACATTATCAGCATGAAGAGAACGTGCGCGCGCTAAGCCAATTGACCAAAGTTGTTGTTGATATGCTTGCCATTCAATATCATCAGGTAATGACACATTCAGGTGTTTAGAAATTTCATCAGCATTACTCGCTTTAAGTAAATTTTTAAAGCCTAAGCCTGACTCTGCTATTTTGTGTAATACCCAATACCCAACGCCGCTTAATGAAGTCAACGCGAGAAAAGCCACAGTTTCATTGCGCCAATAGCCTTTTTGCTGTTCTTTACTCAACGCCAAATTCCATACAACTGTTTAATTTAAAACGCGCTGATTTTTACAGTATTATCAATCAAAGGCAAGGTAAACCAACTGCCTCGGTTGGCACACCTAAAATGCCAAAGCGCTTGTTAAAAACGCAAACTTACTCGTTTAATAACTCATTAAGCGTTGTTATGTTTTTATCTTGCGATTCATAAATAGTATCAAATGGCTCACTTGACCAATCGCCGTGTTTACTTTGCCATGCAAACCAAGCAGATGAAATAAACTCAAACTCTTGCATTTCCTCCACCTCTTCACCGGCTAAAAAGTTAATTAACTGCGCTAACGTACAGTGCCCACTATCAACCAACGTTAACACCTCTGTTCCCATTAGCTCTGTGTCGTCATCAAGTAAAATGATAACAACCGATTCTACAATCAGTTCATACTCCTTATATTCCATTATTGGCGTAACGTATGACTCATCTTGATGGCCTAATAAAATACTGGCGTAATTATCACTAACTTGACCATTTTTAAAAACTAATTGTTGATTCATTTATTTATTTACCTTAACTGCCATGATCGACTTATCTTATTCTTTAAATTATCAAATTTTTGGGTTTAATTCACGACTTACACAATCAAAAATAAGCTCAACCTTAGAACATGGTATTAAATGATAAATAGAACCAAGCAAAAAGCAGCCTGTTTGCTAGAGGTTTTCGAATAGCTGCCCATTGTGGTTTATTAAAAAATATCATGCTAAATTAGAAAACTCTAAATCAAGGATGATGTATTTTTGCAACACTCAAATCTACCTAAGAATGTAAAGTTTCACATTAAAAATACCTATTTGCCAAATAAGGTAAAATTAAGGACTCAAGGCCACCTCAATATTATTGCAGTTAGGGCCATACTAACTTTCATCGTTCCATTTTGTGGTGTGGTTGGCTATTTTACTGAGTCAATATTTTATGGTATTTGCTTTGCTCCTTTATTTTTATCACTCGTTTTTGCTTACTCAAGAAGCCATTATTTAGTCCTTGATGTTGAAACTGGTAAAGCGTACAAAGAAAAATTATTTCTAGCTAAAGCCACATCAAAAAAGATTTTAAAAAATTTAAACGATGTTGAAGTTTTAGTGCAACAAATTCCAGGCCTTGCAGATAAGTATCAAATAGCGCTGTGCCATGAACGCTACACAATTGGCACCTACCAAGATACTCAAGCAGCAGCCGCGTTTTTAGCTAATCATTTTGGCTGTATACACACAGAAAAGGTAAATGAGTTTACAGAAAAAACAAACGTCAGCAGTAACACACCCGATTTAGACCAAAATGCACTCGATAATAGACCTGCAAGTACAGCAGATGATCCAGCTCTAAAAAGCGGCAAAGATATAACTTTCTGGGATACCAAATCATTAATTAAAATGATTCTCCTCCCCTTCATCTGTTTTATCATCATCGGACTAATAGCGATTACTTTATAAAATGAAATTTACAAAACTGACAAATCAACAAGCGCAAATCAAGCCATTTGCCACAAGTGCTGTTAACTTTATGGGCGCATTTATTTTATTTATAAGTTGTTTATGTATGTTTAGTGTAATAGATGGCGAATTTCCCTTGGTACCTTGGGCTGCTATTTCCACACTTGGCTTTTGTTGTACATTTGCTAATTACAAAATTAAAATTGATAAAGAAACAAAAAACATAATTATACGCGCCAAAAGCATTTACGTTATTAAAGCAGATTCAATTGCATTTGCGGATATACGCGGCATAGTGGTTGACGAAAAATTATTTGGTAAAAGGGATTACCGCCAGGGCAAGAGCATGAAAAAAGCCTATGATTTCAATACCTTTTCAAGGTAATCTGTACTGCGCATAGCTTTTTTCTGTTTTGCGGGCATGCCTTTATTAAAGCTTGTTTCTGCTTTTAGCTGATTAAATGCGATGTGTCTCAGCCCCGCAAATACAGGTGCTGCACCTTCACGCCTAATTCGGCAATCATCTTCTTTAAATCCGACATCTAAACGCCTATGTAATCCATTCTCTATTTGCCAATGTTGCCGTGCAGATCTTGCGAGTTCTTCCGCCGATAAATATGCTGAACTGATGTAGTATCTATAGCATAACTCATTGCTTACTTTGTTTTTTTCTTTCCTATAAGAAACAATAACTCCCACTGTTTTGGCATCTTTCCAATTGCTCGTTTCTGATAAATCACTTACGTTATGACTAACAGCACAACACCTGAATTCTTCTCTGTTTTTATGATAATCGGCTTCATTAAACAAAACTCCTTCGGACGCTTGTCGTGTGACCTCAGGTAATAAAGCATTCTCTATTTGTGACAGCAGTCCTTTATGGTTCGCTTTTACTGCAAGTAGGTAATCGGCTTGTTTATCCACTATTGTCTCTGCAATTGATTTTTGACACCCCATCGCGTCAATCGTGACTAAGCAGCCTTTTATCTCCAGTAATTCAAGAAGCTCTGGTAACGCTGTTATTTCATTCGACTTTTTATCAACAGGGCATTGCGCCAAAACAACACCATTTTCGCACGCAAATGCACTGACCATATAAAGTGCATCGCGCCTATCTGACTGATTAAATGAACCTTTCAATCGCTTACCATCAATCGCAAC
>NZ_JACJDT010000036.1:0-50004 GCF_014163675.1 Pseudoalteromonas sp. SR44-5 | reverse complement strand
GTTTGTTAACAATGGAAACTCAGTTTTACTTGCTGTACCTGTAACTCCGCAACCAGCTAAGATTAGTGATAAAGATAAAAATAGTAGATGTTTCACACGTACTCCATATTTACGTATCGCCGCATTAAGCGGAACCTAACCAACTGTTTAAGTTCCAGTATGCCCGACATGGGCATTGTCTTATGAGGTGAAAGTCCTCTGTAGGAAGATCACCGTTTAAATAACATACTGTTATTAAACGATAGACACTCGCGAATGGCAAGGGCTAAATCGCGAGAGATAGTCTGGAGGAAGCCGCTAGCATTCTTTATAAATGTAAGTGCGAGCTGATGAAAAAAAACATCATATGAGGCGTAGGCTGGAGACGAGCTAGCACAAGATAGCGAAGTCATGTGATCTAACGGCCACCTTTTTGGGGTCGTATCAGCTGGGATACTACTACCTAATAGCCAACACTTATCAGCTTAACTGTGGATTTAGACCATTGGATCTGCCGTAGGATAAGGATGTGCTACTGGCGACAATGACTATTTAGCGGCATTGAGAGATATTTGGATCAATATTCATTACGGGAGATGAACCGCCCATTGCGGACCCGCATGACGGGTGGTGTGGGGGCTGGAGGTTAGAGACCTCTGGCTACCCGATTAAGCATTTATATAGGCACATCACTTTTTCCTTATCAATAGGCTTGCTATTATTGTTAATAGGCCCGTAAGTAAACTCATATTCAACTGACTTTATTTTTATTCTATTTGTTGAAATCAAACCTATCTTATTATCTTTCACAGGATAACCAAACAATGATATGTTGTATAACTTCTTTTTATGTGCTTGGCCAAAATAGCTTTGAGAGATAAGACCATCGAATCCTCTATTTTTTATTTCTAAAGCCAACTCTTGACATAAAACATATTCATCAACGCCTCCGAAAGCCAATTTTTGTAATAAAATATCAATACGTTCAAATTCATTACCAGCTATCGACTCATCAGTTTTAGTGAAATTTAAAAGTTTCAGTGGCTTTAAAGTTATAAACTTAGCCATCATGATGTGATCTGAAAGGGTTGCTCTTGTTTCATGAAGACATGTTTCTATATCACTTGCACCATAAAATATAGGAAAAGATTTTGAGTTAAACCTTCCCTCGGTCATTTTATCTATCGGTGGTGTATCAAATTGTTCAGGAAGTGCAGGTGGTAATTTAGAAGCCGTCCTAACACGAAAAATGACATTATCACGATCAAAAATCTCTTCAGTACAACGATTGATTATTTTACTAAAAATAGCTTTACGCTCAGCACCCTGAACATCATCAATAACAAGAGACTGATAGTCTTCTGTGTACCCAAGACGCCATAATGGCGGACCGTAGTGAAATAATCCAACCCCTAAATTATCACTTAATATTTTCAGGTCATCATCTAGCTCTGTTAGAAATCTAACTTCACTTGGGTACTCGTTTTTATTATATTGATATACTGGAGCCGGCCCACCAATTTCTGGAGGAATAGAACCAACAACGAAAAAAGAAGACATTATTTCTTCTATTTCGCTTTTACTTAAATCGTAGCCATAATTTGAGCACCGTTCACAATATTCCTTTTTTCTGCAACTAGAAACACTCATTGCAGTATTATGAAGACCATGATTTTTGAAACAATGAGTGCATATTTTTTTCATTTTAAATAATCTACTTTACCAAACACATAAGAAGTCGAACAGAATGCTTAACAGCTTATTGAACACCATTTTGGTGGTTTATAACACACCAAAACGGCGTTTAATAATGTTATCGGACAAAATTAGGTTCCTACTTAAAGAAGTAGGAATAAATTTAACTTTTTCTGTGTCCGGTTCACGCTCATAGTTGCCATTGAAGCTTATAAAAACAAAAAAGAGCAAAGCTTTCACTTTACTCTTTTCTATATCATTTTAAATTGACCGCTGACCGCTGACCGCTGACCGCTTACTTAAGCCTAATAGCCTTAGCTTCAATATCAATTAACCCTTGCTTAAACAAACCACCAATGGCTTTTTTATAATTTGCTTTACTGGTTGAGAAAACTTTTTTAATTGTCTCAGGATCCGATTTATCACCTAAAGCAATAACACCGCCTTCGGATTTTAATCTATCCATTATTTTCTCACCCAAGTCACTTACTTTAGCCATACCTGGTTTTTCAAGAATAACGTCAATTTTTCCGTCTTCACGTACTTTTTGAATAAATCCAGTTAAGCGTTGGCCAACAAACATGTTTTTAAACACCATGTTGTAAAATATAACGCCGTAATGTGCTTCTTCTATTAATACTTTATAGCCAATATCGGTTTTGCCAGCGACAATTAATTGTACTTCTTGCAGCGGGGCGTACTCAGGCTCCGTTTTATTGATAAAACGATTAAAGTTATTTGATGCACAAATACGGCCACTGGCGTTATCTAAATACAAACGTACTAAATAAGAATAGCCTTCTTGCATTCTTGGCTTTTGTTCGTTGAACGGTGCCAGTACATCTTTATCAAGCCCCCAATCTAAAAAAGCGCCAATGCTGTTGATTTCTTTAACACGAAGTAGGGCGTATTCACCTACTTGAGCTAACGGCTTTTTAGTTGTTGCAGTGGCGAGATTAGCATTATCTAAAAAGATAAAGACGCTGACACTGTCGCCAGCTTCTAGCTCATGTTTAATTTCACTGCTTGGTAAAAAAACTTCACCCAGATCATGACCATCAAGGTACGCGCCTTCGTTACTTACTTCGTTAACGAATAGGGTTTGGGTGGTTCCAAGGTAACTCATAATTATTCCTGTTCTGGCTTTTTACGACGGCGCATTGGTGCATCACCATCAATATTAAGAGGGGCTTTGATTGGCGCTTGTGGCTTTTTAGGCTTTGCTTTGCGTTTAGTCACAGCTTTTACTTTAGGCTTTACATTTTCTTGTGCTTTAGCCCATGTTGCATCAGGTTTTGGTTCGCGTAAACCTTTAAACTTACCTTTTAACCCTGCAACGGTATGAAACTCAAGTTCATCATTTAAGAATGATTTAATTGCTTTATAGCTTAACCAATCTTTAGGACCGACCAGTGAAATAGCGGTACCTTTAAAGCCAGCTCGACCAGTACGACCAATACGATGCACATACTCTTCAGCGTGTTTAGGTAAATCAAAATTGATTACATGAGTTACGCTCAGTAAATCAAGACCACGAGAGGCAACATCGGTGGTTATTAAAATTTTAAAGTTTTCACGGCTAAAGCCGTCCATGATATCTAAACGTTTATTTTGGGCTAAATCACCTGCTAATGCTTGGGCTTTAAAACCTTTAGCATTAAGTGATTCGCTTAAACGGCTGGTATCAGTACGAGTCGCTGTAAATATAATGCATTGCCCGACCTCGTCTTGCTTTAAAAAATGCTCAAGCAGCGCTTCTTTATGATCAAGATGATCAGCTAAATATAAGCTTTGTTTAATATCTGAATGTTGTTCGTTAGCCGCACTAAGGGTAATTTGTTTTGGCTTTTTCAGTAAATTACGTGATAACGCATCGACTTGTGCATGATCCAGTGTCGCTGAAAACAATAATGTTTGGCGCAGGCGATGATCTGCTTGCTCGTTGATCATCTTTAACTGTGCAGTAAAACCTAAATCTAAAATACGGTCAGCTTCATCAAAAATAAGTAACTCAAGGCCACTTAGTTGTAATGAACGCTGAGTTAAGTGATCGGCTAAACGACCCGGTGTAGCAATAACAAATTGCGGGTCGTTACGCAGTGCTTTAATTTGATCATTAAAGTTTTCACCGCCTAATATTTTCACCGCTTTAATATTAGTACCTGCAATTAGCAGGCGAAGTTGGGTAAATACTTGGGTCGCCAGTTCACGAGTAGGCGCCACAATAAGCACACGAGGATCACGTTTACTGAGCGCCTTTTGTTTCATAACCCGTTGAACAGCAGGTAATAAAAATGCCAAGGTTTTGCCCGACCCAGTTTTAGACTGGGCGAAAATGTCATGGCCTGCCAGTGCGGTGGGCACTGCATGGGCCTGAATATCAGTGGGCTGGGTGATCCCTTGATGCGCTAATTGTGTTTCAAGGCGAGTATCAATCCCAAGATCAGTAAAATGCAAAGTGTGTTTCTCCAAAATGAGCAATTTGTTTGGGTATAAATAATTTCGCTATTATAGCGCAGTCCCGAGTGCGGCTAACAGTAAAAAGCCAATTATCACTGCTTTTTTTGCATTTAATTAGAAAAAGCGTAAAATACGCGCCCTCAATATGTATTATGCGCCGGATTTACGATTCGGTTACCGCCAATAACGGCTAAAGCAAAATAGGAATCACCATGACTGCTGTCCATAAAGACAATGTAACCAGCGAGCACTTTGTTGTATGTGCACTTTATAAGTTTGTTTCTTTACCTGAATACGAAGCCCTACGCCAACCATTGTTAGATGTGATGGAAGCCAATGAAGTACGTGGTACTTTACTAATTGCCGCAGAAGGTATCAACGGTACAGTTTCTGCCAAGCGTGAAGGCATTGACAACCTTTTAAGCTGGTTAGACAGCCAACCAAACCTTGATAACATTGTTAGCAAAGAATCATTTGATGATGAATGCCCGTTTTACCGTACTAAGGTAAAACTAAAAAAAGAAATCGTCACAATGGGTGTTGAAGGGATTGATCCGCTGAAAGTGGTTGGCAGTTATGTAAAACCACAAGATTGGAATGCATTGATCTCAGATCCAGAGGTTATTTTAGTTGATACCCGTAACGATTATGAAATCGAAATTGGTACTTTTCAAAACGCAGTAGACCCAAATACTAAAACATTCCGCGAGTTTCCGCAGTGGGCGAAAGAAAACCTCGATCCGAGCAAACATAAAAAAGTAGCTATGTTTTGTACAGGTGGTATTCGCTGTGAAAAATCAACTGCTTACATGAAAGAGCAAGGTTTTGAAGATGTGTACCATCTTGAAGGCGGTATTTTAAAATACCTAGAAGAAGTGCCAAAAGAAGAAACCATGTGGGAAGGTGAGTGCTTTGTATTTGATAATCGCGTAGCAGTCGATCACGACTTGCAAAAAGGCTCTTACGATCAATGTCATGCGTGTCGTATGCCAATCACTGAAGAAGAAAAACTCAAACCAGAGTACATGGAAGGTGTCTCGTGTCATCATTGTATTGATGATGTTACCGACGAACAACGTGAACGATTTGCTGAGCGTCAAAAGCAAATTGAATTAGCGCAAGCTCGTGGCGAAGGCCATATTGGCAACGAAGCACAAGCCGTTTTACAAAAGCGTAAAGAAGCTAAAAAAGCGCAAAAAGACGCACAGCGTAAAAAGTAATTTAGTAGAGCTATTACTATCGTTTTATAAAGCCTCAGCGTTGTCTGGGGCTTTTTTAAGGTAACCAAGATTGAATAAATTTTAATCATTAGGTTTTTATTGCACGATAACAGTCTCCATTCATAAGGTAAGATATTATGTTTCGAATCATCTCAATCTTTGCAGCTATGCTGCTTTCAACTAATTCTTTTGCTGCAAGTACAGCACAAGAGCTTTTTTCAACAATAAACTTGCGCTTGAGTTACATGGAAGATGTTGCGCTTTATAAGAGTAATAATAACCAAGCCATTGAAGATAAAGAGCGTGAGCTAATTGTTATTAACAATGCAAGTTTGTCAGCAGAAAAACAAGGCTTAAACAAAGAAAGTGTCCTCGCGTTTTTTCGTGCCCAAATATCTGCGGCTAAGGCTATACAATACAGATACCGCGCTGACTTGCTTAGTAAGCCAACAGATAAAGAGCCTAGAAATTTAGATACTGTTATCCGTCCTGCACTGATAAAGCTAGGGAAAGACATCAATATTGAACTTACACAGTATTTACGTCATGGAGGCGTTTTTTCACAGCAAGAATTTAAAGTTTTTGAACGCACACTAAATTCTCGATATTTAACACGAGCAGACAAAGAGATGTTATTTAACGCCTTGATTGAAATCAGGCTTCAATAATATAAATTTTTATACTAGCAGGTAAGTGTTAATCTGTAACAATGGGACAGGCACAAATTTTTAAAAATCATAGCTTTAAGCACAGTTATTACATCAGTGATTAAGCTATTAGTATTTTATGATTCGAGCAACAGCAACTTTATTGATTTAGTATTCAGATCCGGTTATTAGCATTGCGTTTTTCGCTGCGTGCGTCGTGCATTTTTATGTGGTGAAAACCTGTTTTAGGTAAATAATTGTGATAGGTGTCATCTTAAGTTCTAAATAAGCGTGTTAACACGGTGATGTTTTTATTAAATCACCATGTATACATGCCAACTTTAGATTAATGTTTTTAAATGCGCTTCGGCGGCATTGGTGAGCTGTTCAGGTGTCATGTCTTTAGCGTTATCTACAGCAATAGTGCATTGCTCTAGTGTGTACACATCTTTTTTATACATAAAAATCAGCGGCTCACAACCGTCCTCTTTAGCTTTTGCTGATGTCCAATAAACGGCTGAAAATTCAACATTGCCATGTTCGTAAGACTCAACGCTAACTTCTCCGCTGTGATCGAATTGTAGTTGTTTAGAAAGCTGTTCACTAATGTTGATCAGGTTGACCAAAAATACGGCTTCTTGGTGTGTAATACCATGTATATCGGTAAATTTTTGCTTAAACATAATTGTCCTTTTAAATATAAACTAGCAGGGGGGACCCTAATAAAAACTATTGTTGCATACTATACCTGTTTGCCCACTTACTCAAAAGTACTTAGCAATAAATTAGATATTTTGGACCACTTTCAGGGTTTATTAATCCGTAAATTCAACAATTTTTAGTTCTAAAAGCTCAAACTATCATTATGAGTAAATTTAAGACAATACCTTATTCTGACCAATTAGGCTGTTTATGTATAGGGTCTTTATAGCTAGTTAGCCTCTTAGTATTAAATACACGGCTATAGTTACTTTCCCCTATAAAGGTATTTCAACGTATTGTTTTGACAGTTAATCGAACTAGACTTTTTATTGATCAAAACACTGTTACACTGCGTACCATAATGGAAATAATAATTAATTAGGTGATCTTTTTGAAATTACGAGTTCTTTTAGTCAGTGTTTTTATTACTTGTTCAGCGGTAATGCCATCGGCATTTGCTGCTAATGTAATTGTTGAACCTGTTGCGATGGAACGTGCAAAAGAGCAAGTTCAAGCGGTTGGTAATGCTGAAGCGATTCGCTCTGTTATCCTCTATCCTGCAGTGGGGGATAAAGTGACGGCTGTGCATTTTAAACCCGGTGATCAGGTAACCGCAGGTACTATTTTGTTAGAGCTAGATTCGCGCAGACAAAAAGCGGCGCTTAATGAAGCGAAAATAAAGCTTGCAGATAGTGAACGAATACAAACACGTTTACAGCAAAGTCATGCTAAAGGCGCGGTGCCAAAAAGCGATCTAGATGATGCAAAAACTGTGTATGAGTTAGCTAAGGTTGCGGTGACTAAAGCCGAAACCGAATTAGAAGATCGCCAAGTACGAGCGCCTTTTAGTGGCACCATGGGGTTAACGGATGTCGAAGTTGGCGATCGAATTACCACACAAACAGCCATCGCCAGTATTGATGATACTCGTTCGTTATACATTAATTTTAATGCACCAGAGTCAGCTATTTCAATGCTCAGAACTAGCGGTAACGTGACTGTGATGCCGTGGCAAGGAAGCGATGCGATAAATGCGCAAGTCGCTTATCTTGACTCACGCATTGATCCACAAACACGTACGCTGCGTGTCAAAGCAAAACTGGATAATGCACAAGCACAATTTTTACCGGGTATGAGTTTTAGAGTACATATTGAGGTATTAGGGCAGAGTTTAGCTGCAGTGCCTGAAGCTGCGCTTTTATGGGGGGCAACCGGCCCCTATGTATGGAAAAGTGTTGAGCAAAAGGCAACTCGAGTTGATGTTAAAATCCAGCAACGTTTAGCGGGTCGTTTGCTCGTATCTGGGCATTTAAACGAAGGCGATATTTTGGTAGTTGAAGGCGTACAACGTTTACGCCCAGCGCAAGAGCTTAATTATATCAAGCCGCTTGCAGCAGCGCAGGAGTAGGTATGAAACAACAACCTATGATGCAAGATCTCCCTTCAATGGCCATTCGCCGCCCAGTGCTTATTGTAGTACTTAATTTACTGATCATTATTGCGGGTATTGCAGCCATTGCTGGGGTTGAAGTTCGTGAACTGCCTGATGTTGATACGCCAAGGATCACGGTGTCGGCTTCATTTCCTGGGGGCTCTCCAGAGACTGTTGATACCGAAGTAACCAGTAAACTTGAAGGGGCGGTAGCCCGCGTAAGTGGTGTAAAAACTATTCGCGCACAAAGTGAAGAAGGCAATGCACGGATTGTTGTTGAGTTTCGTGCTGGTGTTGACCTTGATGATGCTGCGAATGAAACCCGTGAGTCGGTAGCACGTGTACAACGGGAGTTGCCAGAAGAAGTTGAGCGCGTTTCTATTATCAAGGCTGATAATGATGCTGAGGCGGTGGTATCGCTAACCGTATCAAGCGATACCATAGCCCTTGAAGCGTTGACTGAACTGGTTGAGGTTGATTTAGCACCGCAGTTTTTAACCATTCCAGGTGTGGCCGATGTACGTTTAAATGGTGACCGAAAACGTGTTTTGCGGGTGCGTCTTGATCCACTTAAATTAACCAGTTTTAATTTAACCGTTCCTGATGTAGCCCAAGTACTGCGCCAAGCGCCATTTGACGTACCTGCCGGTAGTTTGAAATCGACGGACCAACAAATTATAGTGCGCGCAGATGCAACCTCAATTACCGCTGAGCAAGTGGCCGATATTATTATTCGTGATGGTACGCGTATTGGTGATATTGCGGCGGTGTATTTTGGTCCTGCGGATCCTCGCTCTATGGTGCGCTTAAACGGCCAGCCAGTGATTGGCATGGAAGTTATACGTCAAGCACAGTCAAATACCATTGAAATATCTGACGAAGTATTAAGTTTATTAGCAAAAATGCAAACGCGTTTTCCTGAGCTGAAATTTACTTTAACTTCTGATGATGCCCAATTTATCAGGAGCTCCGTTGATGAGGTGATTTACTCACTGGTGTTAACTGTGCTGCTGGTGATCATTACATTATGGGTATTTATTGGCTCTTGGCGCGCGACTTTAGTGCCTGCATTTGCAATTCCTGTTGCCTTGGTTGGTTCATTAGCGTTGATATGGGCACTGGGTTTTTCAATCAATATACTTACTTTGCTGGCATTAGTGTTAGCAACGGGGTTGATTGTTGATGATGCGATTGTTGTCAGCGAAAACATTCAACGTCAACGCGGTTTAGGCCTTGGCCGCCGTGCTGCTGCGGTAATTGGCACGCGAGAAGTGTTTTTTGCTGTTGTCGCAACGACAGCGGTGTTAGCGGCGGTATTTGTTCCTATCGCTTTTTTACCCTCAACAGCAGGGCGATTATTTAGGGAGTTTGGTGGGGTACTTGCGGGAGCGGTGATCATTTCAAGCTTTGTTGCGCTTTCACTAGTGCCAGCGCTCACCTCAAAGCTAAAACTCAAACAAGGTGGTAAACACCCATTTGCTAAAATAGGTCATTGGCTTGCTAATATTTATACTAAAACCATTCATTGGGTGCTTGATCATGCATGGCTTACGTTTATAGCTAGTATATTAGTCGCTGCGGGTTCGGGTGCTTTGTATCTCAATTTAGATAATGAATTACTGCCTTCAGAAGATCGCGGAAAAATACGTATCTTTGCTCGGGGCCCTGACGGTGTTGGTTTGAATTTTATGGACCGTCAAGCAATGCAAATGGAAGATATTTTGCTGCCGTATGTGCAAAGCGGCGAAATTGAATCTATTTATACTGTTGTAGGGCAGTGGGATCCAAATATTGTGTTTATTACCGTGCCTTTAAAACACTGGGATGAGCGTCATTTTTCACAGCAAGAGATCATTAATAAAATTCGCGGTCCGCTGGGTAATATTCCTGGGGCGGCAGGTTATCCGTCTGGGTCAAATAGTTTAAATTTACGCGGTCAAGGTGGCGGTATTGAGCTGGCACTATTAGGGCAAGATTACCTGCAGATTTATAAGGCCGCACAAGATTTTGCTGCCCAGGTTGAGCAGACTATCCCGTCGATTGACAACGTGCGTATTTCATATCAGCCATCACAGCCGCAATTGCGCGTTAATATTGATAGACGTCGTGCAGAGGAATTAGGAGTGTCACTGAGTGATATATCAATCACCTTGCGTGCTGCGATAAATGGCGATGATATTGCAGATTTAAATATTGGTGACCAATCGGTACCGATTATTCTGCAAGCACAAAATCAAACCATTAAAGATCCCAGTGATCTCGCTAATTTATATATCAGTGCAAATAACGGTCAGTTAGTACCACTGAGTAGCGTTGCAACCATTACAGAAGAAGGTGTTGCCGCCGAGCTTGAACGCCACGCACAGCGTCGTGCTATCGAGCTTGATATGGAACTGCCGGCGGACATGAGTATTGCACAGCTAGTATCGCAATTACGTGATATTTCAGAGCAAACGCTACCAAGTGGCATTAGCTTGGCATTTAAAGGTGAAGCTTTAACCTTTGAAGAAACTTCTAATGAAGTATTTATCACTTACATACTGGCATTTTTAATCGTATTTTTAGTATTAGCCGCACAGTTTGAAAATGTTAATAGTGCTGTGGTGGTGATGGTAACGGTACCGTTTGGTATTACATCAGCAATTTTAGCACTGTATTTAACTGGTACTTCGTTAAATATTTACTCGCAAATAGGTTTGGTGATGTTAATCGGTTTAATCGCGAAAAACGCGATTTTGTTAGTTGAATTTGCTGACCAATTGCGCGACCAAGGTTTAACTGTTCGTAAAGCTGTAGAGCAAGCAGCATTAGTACGTTTAAGACCAATTACTATGACCTTGATATCAACCTTACTAGGTGCACTGCCGCTGATATTATCAACCGGGGCAGGGGCTGAGGCTCGCAATGCCATTGGCTGGGTCGTGTTTGGTGGCTTGTCTTTAGCGGTGCTATTTACGTTGTACTTAACACCGGTAATTTACTTGGGCTTAGCGCGCTTTACTACCCCTCGTGGTGATGAAAGTAAGCAACTTGCGCAGGAGCTTGATAAGGTAGAGTAAATCACAATTAAAATAGCCTAATTAACTATTTATCTTTGAAAAATAAGTTAATTAGGCTCACACTTGGGAAAGCTATCCCCAACAGGTTTTTTTTATGCAAGCCGAACAAGTAGAAATCGCGCAGTTTTTAGCACAACACCCGCCTTTTGACAGCCTACCGAGTAAAGCAATCAATGAGCTCGCGCAACAGGTTGAAGTCGCTTACTTTAGAGCGCACACCGATATTTTATTATTTGGTCAAGATATCGCTGATCTTTATGTGATCAGAAGCGGCTCTGTTGAAATGTATCGACGTAATGGGGAACTGGATAATCGTTTAACCACTGCCGGTATATTTGGGCAGATGGGTTTACTGATGAATCGCAAGGTGCGCTTTCCAGCTAAAGCACTTGAAGATACGCTAGTGTATTGCATTAATGTTGAACTATTTAACCGCTATTGCGACGAATTTGATTCATTTGCTGACTATTTTGAAACGGATGGTAATGTGCGTTTACATCAGGCAATTGTTGAACAAGCCGATGGTAATGATTTAACCACAGCAAAAGTAAAATCGCTGATCCACCGTGATGTGGTGACAGTTAATACTGATTCAACGGTGCAACAAGTTGCCCAGCTTATGACTGATGAATCGGTGTCATCGGTTTTAGTTACTGACAGTACCAAACCTATTAACGACGACCCAGAGGAAGATGATGGTCAAGTTGTTGGTATTATCACAGACAAAGATTTACGTACCAAAGTCATTGCTCATGGGCTGGCATTTGACACACCCGCGCATACAATAATGTCTACAAACTTGGTTTTATTAGATGCCAATGCCTATGTTTTCGAAGCTGTACTTGCGATGCTACGTGATAACTTACATCACTTACCGGTGGTGCAAAAACGCCGTCCAATTGGGGTTATTTCCCTTTCTGATATTTTACGCTATGAATCACAAAGCAGCTTGCTATTGGTACGTGGAATACTTGCGCAGCAATCAATTGAAGATTTAACACACTATGCACGCCAGCTGCCGAATGTGTTTGTACGAATGGTAAATGAAGATGCAAACTCGCATATGATTGGCACGGCAATGGCTGTGATTGGCCGCACTTTTAAACAAAGGTTACTGGTATTAGCCGAAGAAAAGTATGGGCCGCCGCCGGTTGCATACTGTTTTATCGCATTAGGTTCAATGGCGCGGGATGAGCAACTCATTGTTACTGATCAAGATAACGCGCTCATTCTAGATGATGATTATGATGATGAACTTCATGATACGTATTTTCAAAATATTGCCGATTTTGTTTGTGATGGTTTAGCTCAATGCGGTTATACCTATTGTGATGGCGAAATAATGGCGTCATTTAAAAAATGGCGAAAAACACGTGCACAATGGTTTGAGCAATTTGCTCAGTGGATAGAGCTGCCTAAACCGCAAGCCTTACTAAATAGCTCCATATTTTTTGATTTAGACGGGGTGTGGGGTAAAACCAAATGGGCCGATGAGCTTAAAATATTTATTGCCAAACAAAGCAAAGTTAATCGCGTATTTTTAGCTAATATGGCTGCAAATGCTCGCAACAGAACCCCACCATTGGGGTTTTTTAAAGGCTTTGTTATGGAGCACAACGGTCAGCATAAACGTTCTATGAATTTAAAGCGCAGAGGCACAGCGCCGCTTTCAGATGTTATTCGTGTTCACGCATTGGCGGTTGGATCACGTAAGCAAAACTCGTTCGAACGCTTAGAAGATATTATTGAAGCCAAGCTCCTACCGCAAGGCAAAGCACAAGATTTGCGAGATGCGCTAGAATATATTGCCATGATGCGGATCCGTCACCAAGCATGGCAAATTGAACAAGGGGAAGAACCCGACAACGATTTAGACCCTCATTTATTATCGCCTTTTGAGCAGCGTAACTTAAAAGAAGCTTTTACAATTTTAGAAAAAGCACAAAGCTATTTGAAATTTAGTTACTCAGCAAACTCTGGGGTGAAGTAATTTATGGCTTTCAAAAAGCAAGCAATGATTGACTGGGCAACACGCTATAAAAATTTATTAAGCGGCGCTCAAAATGACACTATCAAACGTTTTTATGGAGCTGCTTTTAGCGATAAATTCGCAGCAATTAAAGATGTGCCATTTGTTGCAATGGACTTTGAAACAACCGGTTTAGATAGCACCAGTGATGATATTGTCAGCGTTGGTTTAATTCCTTTTAATTTACAGCGTATATATTGCAAAGATAGTCGCCATTGGGTGGTGCGCCCTAGGCGTAATTTCAACGAGGGATCCATTGTAATACATGGCATAACGCATTCAGAAATTGACGATGCCCCGGATTTTAATCATATTATTGAGCCATTATTGCAAGCACTCAGTGGTAAAGTGGTTGTTGTACACTATGGCGCGATTGAGCGGCACTTCTTAAATACTGCACTGTTACTTAGGCTTAACGAGGGGATCAACTTTGCTTTGGTTGATACCATGGAAATTGAACGAAAAGCCTTAAAAGCAAGGCAGGGTTTGCTAGGTTGGTTATTTAATTCTAAGTTAGGATCGCTTAGATTAGGTGATTGTCGCCAGCGCTATTCGTTACCTGTGTATAAAAACCATAACGCTTTAACTGACGCTTTAGCAACGGCTGAACTGTTACAAGCACAATTGAGTCACCATTACCGAGAAGATACACCGATCTCGCAATTATGGAGTTAAAAATTTCTTAACCTGAACTTTGGCTAACAAGCTTAAATAAAAAAACGCCGCAAATTTGCGGCGTTTGTGGTTTTATATAGCGTTTATTTAGCCGGTAACGGCTCAGTTCTCAGACCTAAAATAAGGCTTAAACACATAAACAGCAAGACGATTGTAAATGGTAAGCCGGTAGAGACCGCACCTGCTTGCAGTGCTTCGATTGCTTGTGTACCACCAATCCACAGTAGCGCGGCTGCGATAGCACCTTCAATAGATGCCCAAAATATGCGTTGTGGTACTGGCGCATCAATTTTCCCGCCAGCAGTGATGGAGTCTATTACTAATGACCCTGAATCAGATGAAGTGATAAAAAACACTAAAACTAATAGCACAGCAATTACAGACAAAATATTAGACATAGGTAATTCATCTAGCATTTGAAACATAGCCATAGGGACATCGGTTAAACCATTTAAACCAAGTGCGCCAACACCATTGACTACTTGATCAATTGCAATACCGCCGTAAATTGACATCCATAAAACTGTAACCAATGTTGGAATAAGTAATACCGCAATCAAAAATTCACGGATAGTACGACCACGTGATACGCGAGCGATAAACATGCCTACAAACGGTGACCACGAAATCCACCAAGCCCAGTAAAATACAGTCCAGCCATGCATCCATGTTTCGTCTTCACGGCCATGTGGATTACTTAATGGAATGATATTTTCTACATAACCCATAAAGGTGGTAGGAATATTACCCATCGCAACAGCAAAGCCAACTAAGCAAACAAATACCAAAAGGGCAAAAGCAATTAGCATGTTGATATTACTAAGGAGTTTTACACCGCCATCGATACCACGCACAACAGAAATAATAGCCAGTAGGGTAACGCCAACAATAACGAGTATTTGTGAGCCAATGCCACCTTCGAGACCAAACACGTGGTTTATCCCCGCAGACGCTTGCTGAGCGCCTAACCCCAATGATGTTGCCAAGCCAAATAAAGTTGCCAGTACTGCTAAAATATCAATGATATGACCAGGCCAGCCCCATGCTTTATCGCCCAATATAGGGTAAAAAATTGACCGGATAGACAGTGGTAAACCTTTGTTATATGTAAAGAATGATAGTGATAAGCCAACTACAGCATAAATAGCCCAAGGGTGCAGGCCCCAATGGAACATAGTTGCCCCCATTGCCAGTTTTGCAGCTTCTGGGGTGTTGGCTGTTATATTCAGTGGTGTTTCATACCAACCAGTAAAATATGCAACCGGTTCAGCTACCCCCCAAAACATTAAGCCAATACCCATGCCTGCAGCGAATAACATAGCGAGCCATGAAACACGAGTATATGAAGGCTTAGCATCACTGCCTCCTAAACGGATCTTTCCGTAAGGAGAAACAATCAGTGCTAAACAAAAAATAACGAAGAAGTTTGCAGCCCACATAAACAAGGCATCAAAATTATTAATTATATCGAGTTTCACACCATCAAGTGCTGCTTTTGCAGTTTGTGGATCGGTAGCGAGAATGGCGATTAAAAAGATGACAATCAGGCCCGCGCTGATGCCAAAAACAGGGTTGTGTATATCAAATCCCCATTTTTGCACGTTATCCTGACCTACGGTGTAATCCGTATTGTCGATACTATATTTGTCATGATTTTCGCTCATGCAATACCTCTTTTGTTGTCCTAACAAGCTGCTTGTTACCAGCAACATACCTAATTTAATTAGTCTAAGTAACTTGAAGCTTCGGATAATAAATCACTATGTAAGTAAATCTTTTAAGCAAAGTTCAGGTTAGGTAATAATTGATACTTTAATTTATTTGAAGACTAACTAATTTAAATGATGATCATACAGCTACTAGTGTATGAGTTAAATACCAAATGTAAATGATTTTGTAGTTAAATAGCGGCTTATATGGCCAATGTAACCATTTTTATGTTTTTATATAAAAGTACATAATTCGCAAAAGGTCAAAAATTAGTTTGGTTGTTAAAGTAATCGCGGCTGTTTTTTGTGGTTAATTGAACTATTATTTTTGTAGTTGTAAAAGGCAGTTGCACGAGATTGACGTTTTATAGTCGCAGTAATGAAAGCGTAATATGAATATGATTTAACATTAGGTGAGCTATATCATTGATCAGTTGCGATAAGGAATTTAGTCATTACTATGAGTAACCATGGCAAAGAGAACACTAAAAATACAGCTGATGAGCATCAATTAGCTCAGTACTACCAGCGTGTTCGACACCAAAGCGTGACGTTAATAAACTCGTTATCAGTAGAAGATTGCCAATTACAAGCTATGGCTGATGTAAGTCCAAGTAAATGGCACCTTGCGCACACAACGTGGTTCTTCGAAACTTTTTTACTAATTGTACATAGCTCTCACTACACAGTATTTAATCCTAACTTTAAAACTTTATTTAACTCATATTATAACGGTATAGGTGAACAATTTAAGCGTGCCTGCAGAGGGAGTTTATCGCGGCCTAGTTTAGATGACGTGATTACTTATAGAGAATATGTAGCCGGGCGGTGATTGGATTACTGAGTGCACCGTGCAGCGAGTCAATTAAGCAAGTTATTGAATTAGGACTTAACCATGAACAACAGCACCAAGAACTAATGCTGATGGACATTCAATATAACTTTTCAGTTAATCCGTTGTTTCCTGCTTATTGTGACACTAACAACAACCGTATAGAAAATCCTGTTACGCAAGCCAGTCCTCTTAGCTTTGTGGCATTCTCAAAGCATACTGCAAATATTGGTGCAACTGAGCAAACGTTTAGCTACGACAATGAACGGCCAACTCATCAAGTGCTTATTCAGCCATTTAAATTTGCTAATCGGCTAACTACCAATGGTGAGTATTTAGCGTTTATACAAGATGGTGGTTACCAAAACCCAGAGCATTGGCTCAGTGACGGTTGGGCGCAGATAAATAATGCTCGGCAAACTGCGCCACTCTATTGGCATAAAGTAAATAATGAGTGGTTTGAATTTACATTAGCTGGATTACAGCCTTTGGCGCTAAATGAGCCGCTAAGCCATGTTACCTTTTACGAAGCAAACGCTTTTGCACATTACTCACAAGCTCGCCTCCCAACCGAATTTGAATGGGAAAGCGTGGCTAACAGTAATGCGGCACAAACTATCACCCAGCTGACCGACAACTGTTGGCAGTGGACAAACAGTGCCTATTTACCGTACCCAGGCTTTAAGCCAATAGCAGGCGTGGCAGGGGAATACAATGGTAAATTTATGGCGAACCAAATGGTACTGCGCGGTGGCTGTAAACTTACCCCACAAAATCATTTAAGACTAACTTATCGCAATTTCTATTATCCACACCAAGCGTGGATGCGCAGTGGTATTAGACTCGCTAAGGATTGAGCATGAGCCAAGTAACAACATTAATGACAACCGACATTGATAACCGCTTTTTAAACGATGTTATTGCGGGACTGTCACAGCAACAAAAGAATCTACCCTGTAAATATTTTTATGATGATAACGGGGCCGCTTTGTTTGAGCAGATCACTGAGCTTGATGAGTACTACGTGACACGCACAGAGCTGAGCATTTTAACCAAGCACAGCCAAGCAATTGCCAAGTTGCTTCCTGATAACTTATCAATCATAGAGCCGGGCTGTGGCTCGGGTAAAAAAATTGCTTATTTGTTAGCGCACTTAGTGAATGTGAAAAGTTTTGTGCCATTTGAGATCTCTAATGAAATGCTTAATTACTCATTGGCTCATTTATCTCCATTATTTCCTGAGTTAGCTATTTCGCCGTTGTTGGGGGATTTTACTCATAGCCAAATGGTAAAGCAGTTAAGCCGTGAAACACAATTGGATAGCCAAACGAACCTCGTGTATTTTCCAGGCTCAACAATAGGCAATTTTTCACCGCTAAAAGCCATTGAGATCATGAAAAATTTCCATCGGTTATGTGGTATTAACGGTTATGTATTGATTGGCATTGATTTGCTCAAAGACCGTCAAGTATTACTTGATGCTTATGACGATAAACAAGGCGTGACCGCGGCATTTAATAAAAACTTGCTCCAGCGTATTAATGCTGAGTTAAATGCTGATTTTGATCTTAGCCAGTTTAATCACCAATCACGGTTTAATGAAAAACTAAGCCGTATTGAAATGCATTTGATCAGTAACTGTGATCAAACAGTCACCGTCAATGGCGAATCATTTAGCTTTTCTCAAGGTGAGAGTATCCATACAGAAAACTCCCATAAATACGCACTACAGGCATTTACTGAACTTAGCGCCCAAGCTGGATTACGTTTAGAGCAAACGTGGCAAGACGAGCAGGGGTATTTTGCATTGTGTTTATTAAGGCCAATTTAAACAATGCACAGTCCATAATTTATTATTTAACTGTACTTAGCTAAAAATGCTGCGCAAATTGATTTTTTAATAGTATAAATACTACATTAAACCTACGGCTGCTGGTGTAGCCATTATAAAACCTTATTACGAAGAGGTTAGTGTGGACAGTTCTACTAAATTAAAAACGATTGCAGCACATTTATTTGCACAACGCACAAGTGCAGCGCCACAATCAGATTTACCGCCACAATTAGCATTAACAAGCACTGAAGATAGTTTAGCTGTTCAACAATTGATGATTGCATTAAACAAGGGCCAAGTATTTGGTTGGAAATGCCTATTACCACTTGATAACGGTGCGATTATTTTGGCTCCAATATTAAAGCCGCCGCAATCATTTGCACAAATCTGCACATTATATACTGAACAAAACAAGGCACGGATAGAGCCTGAAATTGCTTTTGTGTTTGCGCAAAATATGCCAAAGCAGGCCAGCTATAGCGAAGCTGAAATTGACCACGCGGTGAGTGACACGCATATGGCACTTGAGCTGATCCAAAACCGTTTCTCTACAGCGTATCAAGCAAATCACTTTGCAAAGTTAGCGGATGGTTTAAGTAACCAAGGGGTGTTACTTGGTCCTAAAATTAATAAGCAAGCAGCTTATGATGCGGCACATATTACTATCGCGATAACACAAAATAATCAGTGTCATAGCTATCTTGGCAAGCATCCATGTGGTCTGGCACAAACACCAATCTATTGGGCAGTAAATTATCTGGCTAAGTGTGGGATCACGCTCGCTGCTGGCCAAATTCTCATAACAGGCTCATATTGTGGTGTTATTGAGTTAGACACTGATGTTGATACTGAAATTGACTATGCAGGGCTTGGAAAATACACCGTCAAATTTAGTGGCTTAACTGATAATGACGCTGTTATCTTTTAAACGGTAATTAATGGTTGCTCCGAAAACAGAATCTTGGAAAAGCTGGCCATGTGTTTGTTCAGTGTATTGTTTGATTATGGGGGCAATAATGCTGATGGCTGAACCTGTAGCGCTATCTTCATCAACGCCATAATAAGGAGCAAAATATCGAAAATGCCACTGTGTGGTTTGATTAGCTGTTTGGCGTTGTTGCAATACAATCACTGCATTTGGGTAGTATTGTAATTGTGCTGTATTTATCGCGAGTGTTTTTAAAGGCTGATCACTGTTAATCATCACAGTACTGTAGCCGTTAATTTTTGCTGTTTTATAGCTTTGCACTATTGAGGTAGGAATGGCTTGTTGCAGCAGAACCTCTGTTTGTACCTCGGTGCTATCAATGGTGGCTAATTGTAGTTGCAGTGCGCGTTGATGTATTCTGATTTTAAATACTTCCCCTGTATTTGTATAAAAAGTGTTTGGGCTAAACCCTTGCCATTTTTTTAAAAACAGTGCAGCGGCGAGTGTCCCATGACCACAGCGGCTGATCTCATGGCTGTGATTAAACCAACGAATAGGGCATCGATTTTTTTTGATATTGGCTTGATTTAAAAATACGGTGGCGGGCTGAGCGGTGTTTTTTGCAATGCGCTGCATTAGTCGAGTTGTTAACCCTGTTTTATAAATAACAATTAACGCAGACGAACCTTTACAGCGTCTCGCTGTATCGTTAAAAACTTGCTCAATAGCAAAAGACTGCACAAAGCGCGGGGCTTTGTGCAGTCTGTGAGTTATTGCCAGATTTAATAAGCGACTAGGCTTATTATTTCTTTTGTGCATAGGCGTCGTTATGAATACCTGCGGCACGACCTGATGGATCGGCATTATTTTGAAATGATGCATCCCATAATAACGCTTCAGGCGTTGAACAGGCGACTGACTTACCGTGTGGTACACATTTAGCGGCTGCATCACCTGGGAAGTGAGATTCAAAAATAGTACGGTAGTAATACGCTTCTTTTGAATCAGGTGTGTTAATAGGGTATTTAAATTTTGCGTTTTCAAGCTCTTGATCGGTTACTTGCTCGTTTACAAACTCTTTTAATGTATCAATCCAGCTGTAGCCTACACCATCCGAAAACTGCTCTTTTTGACGCCATAACACTTCATCAGGTAAGTAGCCGTCAAAGCCTTCACGTAAAATATGCTTTTCAATTTTGCCATCTTTACACATTTTAGCTTCAGGGTTGATACGCATAGCAACATCAACAAACTCTTTATCAAGGAAGGGAACGCGGGCTTCTACACCCCATGCCGCCATTGATTTATTTGCGCGTAAGCAATCAAACATGTGCAGTTTAGATACTTTACGGTTTAATTCTTCATGAAACTCTTGTGCATTTGGTGCTTTATGAAAGTACAAGTAACCACCAAATAGCTCATCAGCGCCTTCACCAGAGAGCACCATTTTAATACCCATCGCTTTGATTTGGCGAGCCATTAAGTACATCGGAGTAGAAGCACGGATCGTAGTTACATCGTAGGTTTCAATGTGATAAATAACTTCACGTAGGGCATCAATCCCTTCTTGAATCGTAAATATAATCGGGTGATGAACAGTTCCTATCATATCAGCTACTTTTTGTGCAGCCGCTAGATCTGGGGAGCCCTCAAGGCCAACCGAGAAAGAGTGCAGCTTAGGCCACCATGCATCGCTTTCATCATTATCTTCAATACGTTTTGCTGCAAAACGTTGGGTAATAGCTGAAATAACGGATGAATCTAAACCACCTGACAACAACACGCCATAAGGTACGTCACACATTAGCTGACGTTTAACGGCGGCTTCAAGTGCATCTTTGACGTCTTCGGCTTTTGCGCTGTTATCTTTAACTGCATCGAAGCTTTGCCAATCACGGGCATAATATGGGCGCAATTGACCATCTTTACTCCATAAAAAATGTCCAGGAGGAAATTCTTCAATATGCTTACAGATTGGTGAAAGTGCTTTTAGCTCTGAGGCAACATAAAAGTTACCGTGCTCATCGTGGCCTGTATAAAGTGGAATAATACCAATATGATCACGGCCAATTAAATAAGCGTCTTGTTCTTCGTCATATAAACAAAAAGCAAAAATACCGTTCAGATCATCTAAAAATTCAGGCCCTTTCTGTTTGTATAACGCTAAGATAACTTCACAATCTGATTGAGTTTGAAAAGTGAAATCGGTTTCAAGGTTAGCGGCAAGTTCTTTGTGATTATAAATTTCGCCATTAACCGCTAGAATATGAGTTTTTTCAGGGTTGTATAAAGGCTGTGCACCGCTTGAGACACCAACAATGGCTAAACGTTCATGCACTAAAATCGCTTTATCTGATGAATATACACCAGACCAATCAGGTCCGCGGTGACGTAATAATTTTGACATTTCAATTGCTTGCGTACGCAATGGAGCGGGATCAGACTTTATATCTAATACACCAAAAATTGAACACATAGTAACTCCTCATTCCTATCATGTGTGTTAGTTAGGTCATAATACCTAACCATTCACGTTTGTTTTAACAGAAATAATTAACTAAGTCACATAGCTTTTACAATATTTTCAGAATAATTTATGCACCAGCATGGCCGCTGATGCACCAAATTGGTCAGTGGGTGGTGCCAGCCGCGACTTTTACATCTTGTTTTGCAACAATAGCTTCGTTGATCATTACTTTTAACGCGCTTAGCACGGTTTCTTCGCTCATACTCGGTGCGCCATTATGGTGCACAGCTTGGCTTGGTAAATAAGGGATATGTACAAAGCCCCCTTTGATGTGTGGTTCATGCTCATTGATATGATGTAATAGACCATACATAACGTGATTACACACATATGTACCCGCTGTATTAGAAATGGCGGCTGGGATCTCACTTTGTTGCAGTGCTAATAACATGCGTTTGATAGGTAATTGTGCAAAATAAGCAGCAGGGGCATTATTGACGACGGGGTGATCAATGGGTTGCTTTCCTGCGTTGTCTTTAATTCGGGCATCATCAATATTAATCGCGATACGCTCTATGCTTATTTCACTGCGGCCACCGGCTTGGCCGATACATAATACTAGAACCGGATGATGCTGCTCTATGGCTTTATAAAGCACCTCTAATGAGGTATTAAACTCACACGGTAGCTCAAGGGCTATTACTCGGTGCTTAGCGATTAAATGTTCGTCGAGTTTGCTTACCGCTTGCCACGACGGATTGAGCGATTCGCCGCCAAATGGTGCAAACCCAGTTATCAATACGCAGGGCATGCTTGATGTCAGTTTAGTCATTAAAAACCACCATATACATTAAAATAATATTGACCGTTAATAAGGCCAGCGCAGTAGGTATTTGCACCTTTATAACATGGTATTTGTCTTTTAGGTCGAGTAATGCCGCTGGAATGATATTAAAGTTTGCTGCCATTGGCGTCATTAACGTTCCACAGTAACCACTGTACATCCCAATTGCTACCAGTGGTGCGGCGCTGGCGCCATGACCTTCGATTAAAAAAGGCATAGCAATACCCGCAGTCATTACCGGAAATGCAGCAAACGCATTTCCCATCACCATGGTAAATAACGCCATGCCAACACAATACAGCACCACCAGCATAAAACGATTCTCTGGCGCTATAAATAAAGTAACCAACTCTTTAATTGAGTCTCCTGTTTGCGCCACAATAAACACGCCACCAAGCATTGCTAGCATTTGTGGCAGTATTGCTGCCCAACCGATAGAATCTAGCAGCCGACGTGATTCAGTGACAGCTTCAATCGGATTTCCCCCAGTAATTTTCCAGCCAATAAGTAGCGCAGACACACACGCTATAGTGAGCGATGCGAGAGTTAAATGACGTTGATCAAGTAAGTAATAATCACCAATTGCGATACCATCAAAAGAAACAGTCAGTAATACCGTGATCACGAGTATCATTAATGCGGGAACAAATAATTTATTGCCTAGGCGAGAGGCCGATTGTGTTTGTTGCTGCTCAGTGAGTGGTTGATAACTGCCCATGCTTACTAGGTTTAAACCCGCTAATAGGGCAATTAATACTACGCTCACACCAACCCATAAATAAGTGTTGGCTTTGCCGAACAAGGCAATAGATACATCACCAAATAAAAAACTGCTACCAAATAACAACCAAAATAATGCTGTGGTGAGCCTTTTTGGATGGTTTTTGTCTTGCAGCGTTCGAACAACTAAAAACATCACAACGAGACCAATTAATAAATAAATGTTCTCAATGGTGATAATTGTAGCGTTTGAGTTAGTTACATCGGTTGTTAGTACTTTACTCATCACACTTCCTGCTGTTTGTAGTGAGCAACAGCCAGAGCTATTTTTGCTTCTAAACGAGATAATCTAAATAAATGAATAATGAGTGCGGCAATGGCGGTCGGAATAGCCCATAAACCAATATGCAGCGGTTCAATACCGGCAATGCCGTTTTCCTTTAAGAAGGCATCCATCAATAGTACAGCACCAAAAGCAATGAAAATGTCTTCTCCAAAGAACATCGCAATATTATCAACGGCAGCTGCATGGGCGCTGATCATGTCTTTTATGGGTTTTGGCAGCTCACCGTGTTTATTGGTCGCGGCACCTAATGCCATGGGGGCTAATAATGGACGAACAGTTTGTGCTTGACCGCCAAGGCTTAATAACCCAAGGGCTGCTGAGCATTCTCGAACGATAAAATACAGGGCTAATATACGTGCGCTGGTGGCACTTTGAATTTGTGCAATCCAGTTTTTCGCATGCTGTTGTAAACCATAGCGCTCTAGCAGTGCGATAACGGGTAAAATAAGAATAAAGCTGGCCAGTTGACGAGAGTTCATAAACTTCTCGCCAAAGGTTTGCAAAAGGGTGAGGATATCTAAATTTACCGCCCAACCAGTTGCAAGGCCAGCAACGGTTACTACAATCAGTGGGTTAAAGCGCAAGGCAAATCCTAGCACAACCACTGGAATGCCAATTAATGGCCAATAATTAAGATCAAACATCATAGTTCCTACACTGTGCTGTGTTTATTATTATTTATTAAGCTGAGCTTTTATTTAGTGATTGGTTATCTGATGCTCAAGTTTTTTAGTGCAATAGTCAATTGTTGTAGGTGAGCGTCAAGTTTTCGCTGCGCAGTATTTGCAGCTGCTAGGTTGACGAATTCAAATATTACAAAGTCACCAGGTTTAAGTTGTGCAAATTGGTGTTGATCCGCACTTATTATAGTACCAAGTAGCGGGTATCCTCCGGTTGTTTGGCCATCATTTAGCAATACGATAGGCTCACCACTGGGTGTTAGTTGGATAGAGCCCGGGCTAACAGCTAAAGAAGGCAATGAATGTGTATGCATTAATTGATTATGCTCAGTACTGAGCCTTACTCCCATACGATTACTTTGCGGACTGACTTGCCATTTCGTCTGGGCAAAAAAATCACTAAATTGTTGTGATAGTAATTGTTGATGTGGGCCTGAATGGACGCGGATCACACTGCGCTTAGCGGGGGCAATCGCACCACGTTGCGGCCAATTGCCATCAAATGGCGTGATTGGGACTTGATCATTGGCTTGTAAAGGCGCGCCCGTTAGGCCACCAAAACCTGCTGCAATATCGGTGGCTGTTGAATTCATCACTGCATGACAATCAATGCCGCCTTTAATTGCGAGGTAGCTGCGAAAACCTTGCCGAGCTGTGGCAAATGTCAGTGTTTGTCCTTGCTCTACTGGATAACTCCAGCCGGGATAAATACTTACTCCATCAAGCTTTGCTTGCATATCAGCGCCATGCAGCGCAATAACAGTGGCACATTGAAACTGTAATTGCGCTAAGCCTAAAGTGATCTCAATAACACTTTGATTATCATCATTGCCCACTAAACGATTGGCAATGATCATTGCATAAGGGTCAAGCGCACCAGATTGGGCAATTCCTAAATGACGATAGCCATGACGGCCGAGATCTTGAATCGTCATTTGCATTCCGGGCTTTATTACGGTGATCATAATACCGACTCCTTAGTAATAAATTGCAGCGTATCGCCTGGTTGTATTGCGCATGGTGGAGTATTTTCACTGTCAAATAATGCAAAATCACTGTGGCCGATAATATGCCAACCACCGGGCGAATCAGCTGGGTAAATCGCGGTTTGATTAGCGCCAATGGCAACCGAACCTTTGGGCACTCGAGTTCGCGGCTGTGCTCTGCGCGGAGTATGTAATTGACTATTCAGACCGTGCAAATATGCAAAGCCTGGCTGAAAGCCTAAAAACAATACTTGATAATGCCCTTGGCTATGTATATCAATTACTTGTTGTGGCGATAAATTGTGATACTCAGCTACATAGTCTAGATCTGGGCCATAGTCACCACCGTATTGGGTAATAATTTTATGATGCTTACCCTGATAGTAGTGCGGATTTATATTTGCCCACCAAAGTGCTAACTGAGCTTGCCAGTGAGCAAGCGAAGTAGGGTCTATTAAATAAACTGTCAGCGAGTTCATTGCGGGTACTACATCTATAAAGGCGTCGCTGGTGTTGCATTGTTGCACTAGTGCCCAGATTTTTTTTTGAATGCTCAGACTGTCATCGTTTAGGGCAGTGGCATCAAGCAATATGCTGTTATTACTGAGGACACTAATAGTTGGAGAGATAGTTTGTTGATCCATAGCCAAATGTATTTATTATTCTTGAATACCTCAAACTAGCATATAACGTATGAAATGTTTATAGCGATGCGACTAGTTAACAACCTTGCAATATTAACATTACCCAGTGTAGCGCAAACACATTAGTTTGGTTATGGAATGTTCTGGACTAATACACGTAAACTAGATATGTGAGTCAGACTATAAAAAACTGTGGCATATCACTCACTATTGCTTAGAGTAGGTGTTTGATAATGCCACAGTTGTTATAACAACTAATGATGTTAGTAGAATGCATTAAGTTATAATAGCTTACTGCTAATTACTTAACAGCCACTCACTGAGCAAGCGCACACCATAACCTGTGCCGCCTGGTGAAATTTCATCTTTTCCTTTAGTTGCTAGTGCATTACCTGCAATATCTATGTGTACCCAACGAGTTTCACCAGCAAAATGTTGCAAAAAGCTGGCGGCCGTTGTTGCTCCGGGGCCACTTGAGCCTAGGTTTTTAAGATCGGCAATGTCTGAACTTAAGGTTTCTTTATATCCCAGCGGTAAGCGCCATAGGTTTTCGTTTACTTGCATTCCAGCTAAAGTGAGTTGCGTAACAAGCGTATCGTCATCAGAAAACACCGCCGCATAATCGTTACCTACGGCTTTGATTTTAGAGCCGGTAAGGGTGGCAACGTCTATCATGATCTCCGGCTTGAAATATTCACGTGCATACCACATTGCATCACTTAATACTAAGCGTCCTTCTGCATCAGTATTAACAATCTCAACGCTTAAACCTTCTGCGGTGCGAACCACATCACCAGGGGCAACAGCGTATTGCGACACCATATTGGCAGCCATACCCATAACGGCAACAATGTTTTTGTCAGCTTTTGCAAGCGCCATTGCTTTGATAGTCCCAAGTACAGCGGCGGCGCCAGCCATATCAGATTTCATACGCGCAATTGATGCGCCTGTTTTGATACTATAACCACCAGAGTCAAAGGTGATCCCTTTACCAACCAGAGCAATAGGGGTCGCGTTTGAGCCTTTGTAATGTGCAACGACTAAGCGAGCGCCTTGTTCGCTGCCACGCCCGACAGCTTCAAGTGCCCCCATACCTAGTTCTATTAATTGCTTAGGCTCTAAAATAGTGATTTCTACACCTAGAGACTCAAGCTCTTTTGCCGCACTAGCAAAGTCAACAGGAGTCATTTCGCTGGCCACTTCTGAGGTTAAATCACGTGCTAAAAACACTCCTGCTTGAATGCTTTCAAGTTCAGAATAGTTACGTTTTGTTTGCTTGGAATTACTAACGTCAAAATGATAACTGACAGTGTGAGTGTTCGGAGTTTGTTTATATTTTTCAAAACGATGGTCGCGTAAATTTGCACCGTGTGCAAAGTGAGCACTAAGTACACTGTTATTGTTTACGCCTTCAACGTCATCGAATGCAACCGCAGCAGTTGTTGTTTTACTGCTCATTAATCGCGCATGAATATTACCACCTAGTTTGGTCATTAACGCTCTATCAAGCTTATCTTGCTTACCGGTACCAACAATTAGCACGCGTTTATAGTCACTATTATAAGGTGCAATTAATTCAACAGTACTGGCGTATTTGCCACTAAAACTTTCATTTTCAATAGCGTGCTGTAATTGAGCATTGAACTTTTTATTGATTGAGTTAAATGCGGTATTGCTCCCATCCTCACTGTAAAACAACACTAATGCTTGTGCATTACTATCAAGCTTGGAAGAAAAATTAAACTCTGCAGCATGGCTTTGCGTACTAAGTGCAAGGGCAATTGATAATGCAGAAAAAGCAATAAGGTTTTTCATGTTTGTACCTTTATTAAATAAACACGTTTTACCTCATTTATTCGCATAGGTTAAGTCGGATTCGGTAAAGCCGCAATAATGAGCGATAAAATAACCCACATTCCTGAAATAATATGTTCTGCTTCAAGGTCTACTAAAATGAAGCAACAAATAGAAAGAGGTAGAGTATGTTGGCAGCAAAGAATTGGCTTAAATTAACCACTTTAACAATTTTGTTCAGTGCGGCAAGTTATGGTGTTTCCCTTAACAATGAAAAAGATAATGATATTCAAGCAACAATGCATTTAGAAACCATGGTACTTGGTTCTGGTTGCTTTTGGGGGGCAGAAAAACGTTATGAAGCGCTTCCTGGTGTAATTGATGCAAAGTCAGGCTATGCAGATGGTAAGGGTTTTAAAGCAACTTATCGTAATATTACCCAATCATCGCGCAAGTTCGATGAAAATAATTACGCTGAAGTTGTTCAGGTTACTTACAATAGCAATATAATCAGTGCTGCAACGTTATTAAAAAGTTACTTTGAAAGTCATGATCCAACGCAAAAAAATCGCCAAGGAAATGATATTGGCACGCAGTACCGTTCAATTATTTTAACTACTACTGAGCAACAAGCTGCACTGGCTGAAGAATTAAAACAGCAGTATCAAGATAAACTAACCCAAGCTGGTTATGGCTCTATAAAAACCATTATAAAACCATTAACGGTATTTTTTCCGGCTGAGGAATATCACCAAGACTACTTAGTTAAAAATCCTAATGGCTATTGCCCTGATCATTCAACAGGCGTTGTTTTTGAAAAACGCAGTGATGATAAAGTTGATAATACGGCTTTACTCGCAGGAAAGCAGATAGTGATCATTGATTCACGAGATTACTGCCCTTATTGTGAAAAACTCAAAAAAGATGTGTTAAATGATTATCAAGGAACCATTGCCGTCACTTATCGTAAAGCCGATCAACTTGATGGTTTAACGATTAAATCAGCGACCTGGGCCACCCCAACAATCTTATTTTTAGAAGATGGTAAAGAGGTTTATGGTCGCCAAGGTTATGTGTCTAGCGAAGAGTTTTATAAAGCACTTGGCGCATTTAAATTAGGGGATAGTGAAGCATATACAGTGGCATTTAAGGCCCGTACAGATAGTCCGTTTTGTAAACAGTACGATATTTTTAAAAATACCCCGGATGGTATTTTTATAGACAAACTCAGTGGTGTACCACTGTTTGATACTCGGGATCGGTTCAAATCGGGCACCGGGTGGCTGTCATTTACTCACCCTATCAAAGACAGTGTGACCATGCATGAAGACAATAGTTACGGTATGCAACGTATTGAAATTAAATCTAAATCTACGGGTATTCATTTAGGGCATTTGTTCCCAGGTGAAGGCCCAAAAGGTGAAGATCGTTATTGTATCAATGCAACTGTGTTAGATTTTGTCGCTCGCAAAGACACCTAACAGTTTAGAATAATGGCTGAGGAAATTGCAGAGTAAGGCTTCAAAATAAACTATTTTTACGATAAACCCATTGAGCTGGGTTTATCGTATTTAATGAGTTGTATATCAAATTATAAGAGTACAATTAATGTCGGATCATCACTGTTATTCGCTTTATTTTAAGTGTTTAAATGTGTCTAGCAGCCATTTTATAAATAGCTCAAGCTGTGCATTTGCCTCGCCAGGGTAGTGCTGTACTAAATAGTATTTATCCTTGGTTACTAATGGTTCATCAGTAAAGTTGCACAACCAGCCTTCGTCAAACCATGTTTGACTAATAGGCAAAGGAATTAGCGCTATACCCATACCTTGTTGCGCTGCACGGGCAACACCAAACATACTATCTACTTGTATAATTTGCTTGGGTGAAAAGTCATCAAGGCCTGCATGTTCAGCCCATTGATGCCAAGCCCAAGGACGCGCTTTGTGCAAAATTAACGGCACTTGTTGTAATGCTTCAAGTGGCTTTTTGTGCCACTGTTGCCAATTTTCTTTATTACAAGCCGGTGTGTATTGTAATGAAAACAGCTCGTGGACAACGCCTTCAATTGGCTTCGAAGACGACAGCACAATAGATAAATCACTTTGTTTAGTTAACTCTTTACGCGTTTTCATGGTGTTTAGTTGTAAATTGGTTTTAGGGTGCTCAACAGTCCACTCGCTCAGTTTCGGCATTAATAACTCACTGGCAAAAAACTCTGGCAAAGTAATGCTGATGGTTATATTTTCTTGCAGCTGACTAAATTCGTTAATGGTTTTTTCGAGTGCTTTTATAAGTGGTGATACCGAGTCATAAAAGTTTTTCCCCGCAGCTGTAAGTCTGATCGAGCGTGTTTGGCGCTCAAACAACTCAATCCCTAACTGTTCTTCTAGTTGCTTTATTTGATGACTAACAGCAGATGGAGTCAAATAAAGCTGATTGGCGGCTTCTTTAAAGCTTAGCGTTCTTGCCGCAAAACAAAATGAACGCAATCCTCTGATAGGTGTTTGCATAGTCGTTGCTAGTAATTCTCAATAACGTTAGTTAAGCAATTATTATCCCAATTTGCAAAAAACCTCTGCTTAAAGTATGGGAATAGGTAATATTTGCCAGAATGCCTAATAAATAGACTTTATTGGATTGTTTAATCTGCTATAAGTATTTAAATAGCTAATATATTAAGTTATTTCCGTTGCTTATTAAATTATATGTTTAAGCAATTTCAGTGATTTTCACAATCATGGGGCATTATACGCTATTTGTGTGACAAATTGGTGCAGCCAAAAAAAATCCCTCTTGCGAGGGATTTTGGGTAACTCAGCGCCATTGGCACTGGGAATGAGGTCGGTACAAGGTGGACCTGAGCGTTAAATTAAAAAACCATCTCAGGGATTTCACCATCAACAAGTAATTTACCTGCTGTTTTACTAATAATTTCATCAACTGACACGCCCGGTGCGCGTTCTAAAAGATGAAATGCGCCGTCTTTGACTTCTAACACGGCTAAATCTGTTACTATTTTCTTCACACAGTTAACACCAGTTAAAGGTAAAGAGCAACTTTCTAGCAGTTTCGAGTCACCATGTTTACTTGCATGGGTCATAGTAACGATAATATTTTTTGCACCAGCGACAAGGTCCATCGCGCCGCCCATGCCTTTGATCAACTTTTTAGGGATCATCCACGATGCGATACTACCGTTTTGGTCAACTTCAAATGCACCTAGAACAGTTAAGTCTACATGACCTCCACGGATCATTGCAAAACTATCTGCACTATTAAATATGGCTGCGCCTTTAGCTGCTGTCACGGTTTCTTTACCTGCGTTGATCATATCTGCATCAAGCTCTGCTTTAGTAGGGTATTGCCCCATGCCTAGTAAGCCATTTTCAGACTGTAACATCACCTCAATGTTATCAGGTACGTAGTTTGCCACTAACGTAGGAATACCGATACCGAGGTTAACGTAATAACCGTCTTGTAGTTCTTGTGCAACGCGCATTGCGACTTGTTCACGTGATAATGCCATAATTATTGCTCCTTAATCGCGAGTGGTTACACGTTCAATGCGTTTTTCAAAGTTACCTTTGATCACGCGATTAACAAAAATACCAGGGGTGTGAATTTGGCTTGGCTCAAGTTCGCCTGGTTCAACAATTTCTTCAACTTCAGCAACGGTAATTTTACCTGCTGTTGCGGCCATTGGGTTGAAGTTCATCGCCGTGTGTCGAAACACTAAATTACCATAACGGTCCGCTTTCCATGCTTTTACAATGGCAAACTCACCAGTGATTGATTCTTCTAAGATATAAGGGCGTCCGTTAAATTCTTTTACATCTTTACCTTCTGCCACAGGCGTACCGTAACCTGTTGCTGTATAAAAAGCAGGAATTCCAGCACCACCGGCACGCATTTTTTCAGCCAGCGTACCTTGCGGAGTAAGCTCTACATCAATTTCGCCGCTCAACAATTGCTGTTCGAATAGGGCATTTTCACCCACGTAGGAGGCAATAATTTTTTTAATTTGCTTGTCGTGCAATAAAATACCTAAACCAAAATCATCTACACCGCAGTTATTCGATACCACAGTAAGTTCTTTGGTTTGTTTACGTTTGATTTCGCTGATCAACCCCTCAGGGATACCGCATAAACCAAAACCACCAGCGATAATGGTATCGCCATCTTTTAAGCCTTCCATTGCAGCTTCATAACTTGAAACCACTTTATCGAAACCGGCCATGGGCCCACTCCTTATTTGTAATTATATGACTACTAATTTAAGGCTAAATATAGACTATTGATCAGTAGTTTGATTTTTAAGTGCCAAGGATACCTTGCTCACAGGTTGTTTATTTAATGCCGTGCAAATTGCCCAACCAGCTTTAGCCAGTCTTTCTAAATCAATTCCATGCTCTATGCCAAGTCCTTGTAGTAAGTAAACTACATCTTCAGTGGCAACATTTCCTGACGCACCCTTTGCATAAGGGCAGCCACCAAGGCCTGCAACCGCACTGTCAACCGTTGCTATACCTCGCTTTAAGGCAGTGTAAATATTTGTGAGCGCTTGACCATAAGTGTCGTGAAAATGAACAGCTAACAATGACTTATCAATTTCAGCTAGTAGCACGTCCAACAGCTCATCGACCTTTTTTGCGGTACCTACGCCAATAGTGTCACCTAGGCTTACTTCGTAACAACCAAGGTCTAATAACTTTTGACATACTTGTAGTACGCGCTGCGGATCGATATCGCCTTCGTATGGGCAGCCAAGCACACAACTAACATAACCACGAACACGAATATTATGTGATTTAGCAAAGGCCATTACATCAGTAAAGCGGGCTATGCTTTGGTCAATTGAGCAGTTAATATTTTTCTGACAAAAGGCTTCACTGGCAGCAGTAAAAATAGCAAATTCTTTAATACCTACAGCATGGGCTGCTTCTGCACCTTTTAAGTTAGGCGTAAGTGCCGTTAAATTAGTCGTAGGTAAATCAAGCGCACTGATCACATTGCTGGAATCGGCCATTTGTGGTACCCATTTCGGTGATACAAATGCGCCTGCTTCAATGTCTTTAATACCTGCATCAGCAAGAGCGTTAATTAAGGTTACCTTATCTTGAGTAGTTACTGCACGCTCGTTTTGTAAGCCATCACGGGCACCCACTTCAACAATGCGAACATGGCTTGGTAGTGTACTATTCATCTGCTGCGCTCTCATCGCTGACAATTGCTAATAGGGCACCATGACTCACCAGAGCACCTTCTGCAAAACAATAGCTTTGCAATACACCATCATGGGGGGCGGTGAGCGTATATTCCATTTTCATGGCTTCAATGATCACCACAGCATCACCTTTTGTGATGGTGCTGCCAACGTCAATAAGGTGTTTTACAACGGTACCGTTAAGTGGTGCTGCAAGCGGTAGGGCATCGCTTTCGTGATCACTGATATAGTGTTTATCAAAAATATCAAAGGTAGTTTGCAATGCTTTGTACATTACTGTGATGGTATTGTCTGCAGTAACCACATGGGCGATATGTTTATTGCCATTGATAAATACACTACACAGGTTATTGTCGATACTGCCAGAGGTTGTATAGTCAACCTCATCGATGCGGACTGTGTACCCCGCTTGATGAGCTGTTGCAGTGATCGCATTATCAACGAATGGCACCTTGATTGATGCTTCTGCATTGAGTTTAAAACCAGCTAGACTGTCCCATGCGTTCTGAGTTCCTTGACGATTAAGCCCAGTTAAATAGCTAAATGCAGCTATAATGCGGCTGCTAACAGCGTGTTGTTGATAAACTTTAAGCAACGCATCGCCTTGCTCTTCAATAAAGTGAGTATCAGGAGCGCCTTGCTTAAAGGTTGCATGGTTAGCAAGGGTGTGTAAGAAGCTCACATTACAACTAAAGCCCGCTAAATGAAATTGTTCAAGGGCTGTGCTTAATCGTGCTAAAGCTTGCTCGCGCGAGTCATCATGAACGATCAATTTAGCGATCATAGGATCGTAAAATGGACTGATCTCATCCCCTTGCATGATCCCAGTATCAATGCGTACATACTCAGATTGAACTGGTATATACAAGCCATTGATGGTACCAGAGCAAGGAATAAAGTCATTGCTTGGATCTTCGGCGTAAATACGCGCTTCAAAGCTGTGGCCCTGTAATTGGATATCACTTTGTTGCATGGGTAATGGGTTACCTGCGGCGACGTTAATTTGCCAATTAACTAAATCGACACCAGTCACCATTTCAGTAACAGGGTGCTCAACTTGCAGCCGGGTGTTCATTTCCATAAAGAAGAATTCATCGCCACACAGTAAAAACTCCACCGTGCCTGCACCTCGGTAATTGATCGCAAGTGCACAGCGTACTGCGGCTTCGCCCATTTCTTTGCGTAGTTCGTCAGATAAACCAGGCGCGGGGGCTTCTTCAATCACCTTTTGATGGCGGCGTTGTAATGAACAATCACGATCACCTAAGTACACACAGTTACCGTGATTATCAGCAAACACTTGCACTTCAACATGGCGTGGTTTATTAACATAGCGCTCAAGTAGTACTAAGTCGTTACCAAAACCGGCGATTGCCTCACGCTGTGCACCTTGTAGAGCACTGATAAAGTCTTTTGCATGTTCAACCACGCGCATGCCTTTACCACCGCCACCAAAGGCTGCTTTGATAAGCACTGGGTAACCAATTTTTTCAGCTTCAGCTTGTAAAAACGCAGGATCTTGTTTGTCACCATAATAACCAGGTACTAATGGTACATTCGCGGCTGCCATTATTTCTTTGGCGCGGGTTTTTGAGCCCATTGCTTCGATACTGCTCGCTGGTGGGCCTATAAACGCAATATTATTGGCTTCACAGGCCTTTGCAAATTCACTGTTCTCAGATAAAAAGCCGTAACCTGGGTGAATGCAATCTGCACCTGCATCCAGTGCTACTTGGATAATTTTATCAGCTACCAAATAGGAGTCTTTACTCGGCGCTGCGCCAATATGGTAGGCTTCATCGGCGAGTTTTACATGTTGTGAATTTTTATCTGCATCAGAGTAAACCGCCACAGTGGTTAAGCCCATTTGCTTTGCGGTACGCATAACCCGACAGGCAATTTCGCCGCGATTAGCAATAAGAATTTTTTGTAATGATTGTGTGCTCATGGTGATCCCTATTTTTGCCAATTTGGTGGGCGTTTTTCAAAAAAGGCAGATAACCCTTCTTGACCTTCTTCAGATACGCGAATTTTGGCGATACGCTCTGCGGTTAAATTTATGATTTGTTCATTAATATCATGGCCAGCTACATCGTTGATCAATTGTTTTGCTGCGCGAACCGCGACAGGGCCGTTGTTGATCAGTGTTTCGAGTAGTTGATCAAGCGCGCATTCAAGTTTACCGGTTACTTGATGAATTAAGCCTAATTGCTTGGCTGTGTGGGCATCAAAAATCTCAGCGGTTAAAAAATAACGACGTGCAGCGCGCTCGCCAATGGCTCTGATCACATACGGGCTGATTACAGCTGGAATAAGGCCAAGTTTTACTTCGCTTAAACAAAACTGTGCATTGTCTTGGCATATGGCTATGTCACAACAGGCAATTAAGCCCAGTGCGCCGCCAAATGCCGCGCCTTGCACAGCACATACCGTTGGCAGTGGGCTGCTGGCTAATACATGCATTAATTTGGCAAGTTGTTTTGAATCCGCAAGATTCTCACTGAAGTCATTGTTTGCCATGGACTTCATCCAATTAAGATCAGCCCCTGCAGAGAAATGCTCTCCCTCAGTTTTTAAAACAAGGGCGCGTACATTTAAGCTATTAGCATGCTCTATACATTGAATAAGTTCTTGGATCACTTGCTCGTTAAAGGCATTGCGCTTTTCAGGGCGACTTAAAACGAGTACAGCCACATTTGATTTAGTTATTTTTAGTGTTACTGACATACTCACGTCCTTACATTCTAAATACGCCGAATTGCGAATCACGTTTTGGTGCATTGGCTGCAGCACTGAGAGCTAAACCTAGCACACTTCGGGTATCTGCTGGATCGATGATACCGTCATCCCACAAACGGGCGCTGGCATAGTATGGATGACCTTGTTGCTCATATTGCTCGATAATCGGCTGTTTAAACTCGCTGATTTGCTGATCAGTCATGCTTTGGCCTTTGCGGGCTAAACCATCTTGCTTAACTTGCGCCATAACGCCTGCTGCTTGTTCGCCGCCCATCACAGAAATACGCGCATTAGGCCACATCCACATCATAGTCGGTTCAAACGCACGACCACACATGCCATAGTTACCTGCGCCATAAGAGCCGCCAATTAATACGGTAAATTTTGGAACATCAGCACACGAAACAGCCATCACCATTTTAGCGCCGTGTTTAGCAATGCCTTCGGCTTCGTATTTTTTACCTACCATAAAGCCGGTAATATTTTGTAAAAACACCAGTGGAATATTTCGTTGTGCGCACAGCTGTATAAAGTGCGCGCCTTTTTGAGCTGACTCACTAAACAAAATGCCATTGTTAGCAACAATCCCAACCGGATGACCATAGATTTTCGCAAACCCAGTCACTAAAGTATCGCCAAAGTAACGTTTAAACTCATCAAACGAAGAGTCATCCACGGTACGTGCAATCACTTCGCGAACATCAAATGGCTTTTTAAGATCGGTGCCAACAATGCCGTATAATTCGTTAATATCATAACGCGGTGCTTTTACTTGCTCTAATATTGGCGAAGTAGGGCGTTGATAATTAATTCGTTCAATACATTGGCGAGCAATTGATAACGCATGAGCGTCATTTTCAGCGTAATGATCGGCAACCCCTGATGTTTTACAGTGGACATCAGCGCCGCCAAGTTCTTCTGCGGTTACCTCTTCACCTGTAGCCGCTTTTACCAGCGGTGGGCCGGCTAAAAATATTGTGCCTTGCTCTTTTACAATGATGCTTTCGTCGGCCATTGCAGGCACGTACGCGCCACCTGCGGTACATAAACCCATAACGACTGCAATTTGTGGAATGCCTTTGCCCGACATACGCGCTTGATTATAAAAAATACGACCAAAGTGCAGTTTGTCAGGAAATACATCATCTTGCTCAGGTAGGTTGGCACCACCTGAATCAACCAAATATATACACGGTAGGTGACACCGCTCGGCAATATCTTGTGCGCGTAAATGTTTTTTAACGGTTAGTGGAAAATAGGTGCCGCCCTTAACTGTCGCATCATTGGCGATGATCATACATTCAACGCCTTTAACACGGCCAATACCAGCAACTACACCGGCACAAGGAATCGCTTGCTCATAAACACCAAAGGCTGCAAATTGTGAAATCTCTAAAAATGGTGAACCTTCGTCAAGTAAGGTACTAATGCGTTCACGCACGAACATTTTACCACGGCTTTCATGGCGTTCTATTAACGCTACGCCACCACCTTGGCTGATCTCGCTTACTTTATCGCGTAAATCATCAACCAGTGCCGCCATATTTTTATGATTTTGCAAAAACTGCGGGTCGTGAGGGTTGACGCTTGATTTTAAAATAGTCATAGCGCTTATCCTTAACGGCTTTCAGTAAATAATTCGCGACCAATTAGCATGCGACGAATTTCCGAGGTACCGGCACCAATTTCATAAAGCTTAGCGTCACGCAATAGGCGGCCAGTGGCGTATTCGTTGATATAACCGTTACCACCGAGAATTTGAATAGCATCAAGTGCCATTTTAGTTGCCAGCTCTGCCGCATATAAAATTGCGCCTGCGGCATCTTTACGGGTCGTTTCACCGCGATCACATGAACGCGCAACAGTGTATACATAAGAGCGGGCTGCATTCATTTGTGTATACATGTCGGCTACTTTGCCTTGTATCAGCTGAAATTGACCAATCGGTGTATCAAACTGCTTACGTTCATGAATATACGGTACTACAATATCCATACAGGCTTGCATGATCCCCAGCGGGCCTGCCGCTAGCACAACACGTTCATAATCAAGGCCACTCATTAGTACCTTAACGCCTTCGTTTAAATTGCCAAGAATATTCTCTTCTGGTACTTCACAGTTTTCGAACACTAATTCACAGGTATTTGAGCCGCGCATCCCGAGTTTGTCGAGTTTTTGGGCGGTAGAAAAACCAGGGAAATTACTCTCAACAATAAATGCGGTGATGCCTTTAGCGCCAGCGGTTAAATCAGTTTTAGCATAGATCACTAAAGTATGCGCATCTGGACCATTGGTGATCCACATTTTATTACCGTTTAAAATGTACTTATCGCCTTTTTTCTCGGCTTTAAGTTTCATTGATACTACGTCAGAGCCTGCGTTTGGCTCACTCATGGCAAGGGCACCAATGTGCTCACCACTAATTAATTTAGGTAAGTATTTTTCTTTTTGTGCTTGCGTGCCATTGCGATTAATTTGATTAACACACAGGTTAGAATGAGCACCGTAACTTAGGCCGATAGAGGCACTCGCTCGGCTAATTTCTTCCATTGCGATTACGTGTTCAAGGTAACCAAGACCGGCACCACCGAGCTCTTCGGGTACGGTCATACCTAGTAAGCCCATTTCGCCAAGTTGTGGCCAAAGCTGATTAGGAAACGCATTATCAAGATCGGTTTTTTCAGCTAAAGGGGCAATTTCTTGGCTAGCAAAACTGTTTACATGATCGCGGATCATATCTGCGGTTTCGCCAAGGCCAAAGTTCATTTCTTTATATAGTGAAATAGTGCTCATGATTCATTCCTGTGTGAGAGACTGTTAATGAATAGTCATTTAATCGTTATTGTTTAAAGCTAGTTATTCATCTAATTGATTTAAGGTGTCGCGACAACGACGCTCTGCGGTTACTAATTCCATCAAGACAACTTTAATGTCATCCATTTGTTGGCTTAGATCAGCTTTTTTATCTGAAATTAAGTCAAGCATAGTCACTAACTGTTTAGCGCTGGATTTATCGGCATCATAAAGTTCAAACAAACGGCCTGTTTCAGCTAAGGTAAAACCTAACCGCTTGCCACGTAAAATAAGTTTTAAACGCACTTTATCGCGTTTTGAATAAATACGGGTTTGGCCATTACGCTCAGGTGAAATTAAGCCCTGATCTTCATAAAAGCGAATTGAGCGGGTGGTTATATCAAACTCTTTAGCCAGTTCACTGATACTAAAGGTTTGTTCATTGCTTGCCGGTTCGGCGGCTGAACTTGCAAAGTTTGTTTGATTATCTTGATTCATAGTGTTTTTACCTCATTCGAATAACTCCAATATAAGTGAAGTTTACGTAAAGGTAAAGTGGATTGTAGAACTTATACTTTAGACTAATAACCTAAAGCCATAAATAGCAGGTGTAACCTGTATTAATGCAGCTTGCAGGGGCGCTGTTTGTATTAGGCTACAGCAAAATAAAGATATGTTTACACTTTCGTTGGGCGCAAAAATCTTGATTTTAGATTTACGTTGGCGTAAACGTAAATATTATGTATGCTCATAAGCAGATTATAAATTACAGTGTTTGGCTAATCTCTGCATATGAATATAGCCAATTATAAAATGGAGCCTTTTTTATGACTACCGAAGCCGTTGTTATTGTAGCAGCAAAACGCACCCCAATGGGTGGTTTTATGGGAGCCCTTAGTGATGCAGCCGCCACTGAGTTAGGTGCAACAGCCATTGCCAGTGCGCTTGCTGACACCGGATTAAGCGATACAGCTATTGATGAAGTGATCATGGGCTGTGTATTACCGGCAGGTTTAGGTCAAGCGCCAGCACGTCAAGCAATGTTAAAAGCAGGTCTTGCGCGCAGTACTGGCGCTACGACCATCAACAAAGTATGTGGTTCAGGTTTAAAGGCCGCCATGCTTGCACATGATTTAATTAAAGCCGGTTCAATTAACAGCGCGGTTGCAGGTGGCATGGAAAGCATGACTAACTCGCCATATTTTATTCCTAAAGCGCGTGGCGGTATGCGTATGGGCCATGGCGAAATTAAAGATCACATGATGAGTGATGGCCTAGAAGACGCATACGATAATAAAGCGATGGGCTGTTTTGCTCAAGATACGGCTGATGAATACGGTATTGGCCGCAAGCAAATGGATGAATTTGCACTTAATTCACTGACCAAAGCCAATGCAGCGATTGCAAATGGCGATTTTGTAAATGAAATTGCGCCGCACACTATTAGCTCTCGCAAGGGCGATGTAACCATCAGCATTGACGAGCAACCAGGTAATGCACGCCCAGAAAAAATTCCCTGTTTGCGTGCTGCGTTTAAAAAAGACGGCACCATCACTGCGGCTAATTCATCGTCAATTTCAGACGGTGGCGCAGCCCTTATTTTAATGAGTGAATCGCACGCCAAAGCACAAGGGCTTACGCCACTGTGTCGTATTGTTGCGCACAGTACCCATTCTCAAAAACCAAGTGAGTTTACTCTTGCTCCTGTTGGCGCAATGAATAGTTTGCTTGCAAAAGCAGGCTGGACAACTGACGACGTTGACTTATGGGAAATTAACGAAGCATTCGCCATGGTAACAATGTTGGCGATTAATGAATTAAAACTTGATGCCAGCAAAGTGAATGTTAATGGTGGTGCTTGTGCACTTGGCCACCCAATTGGTGCTAGCGGCGCACGTATTTTAGTGACACTTATCCATGCTCTTAAAAATCGTGGCCTGAAAAAAGGCGTAGCGTCTTTATGTATTGGCGGTGGCGAGGCGGTCGCACTGGCGGTTGAAGCACTATAAATTAGTTAAATTTAAACTCTTACAGCCGTAGGCTCTTTTAACAATAACTACTGCGGCTTAATTTATTACCCTCTGGGGAGGAGTGCGTTATGCACCAAGTACCATTACTGATCAACGGCGAATTTGTTCAATCAACATCAGATCAACTGATTGACGTTATTAATCCAGCAAACCAAGAAGTGTTAGCACAAGTACCGTGTGCTACCGACGCTGAAATGGATGCGGCTATCGCATCTGCCAAAGACACCTTTAAAAGCTGGAAAGACGTGCCAATTACTGAACGTGCGCGCATTATGATGAAGTATGCAGCACTTTTAAAAGAGCACCACGATGAACTAGCCACCATTATTTGCCATGAATTAGGCAAAACCTTTGAAGATGCCAAAGGCGATGTTTGGCGTGGTATTGAAGTGGTTGAGCAAGCAGCTAATGCGCCATCTTTAATGATGGGCGAAACCATGGAAAACGTGGCCCGTAAAATCGATACTTACTCATACATGCAACCACTGGGTGTGTGCGCGGGTATTACGCCGTTTAACTTTCCAGCGATGATCCCACTATGGATGTTCCCACTGGCGATTGTCTGTGGTAACACCTTTATTTTAAAACCCTCTGAGCAAGATCCGCTGACGCCAATGCGACTCGCTGAACTGTTCATTGAAGCCGGCGCACCTGCAGGTGTACTACAAGTTGTTCATGGCACTAAAGTACAAGTTGACCGCTTATTAGAAGATCCCGCAGTACGCGCAATTTCGTTTGTTGGCTCGTGCGGCGTAGGTGAATACATTTACTCTAAAGGCACGGCTAATTTAAAACGTGTACAAGCCTGTGTCGGTGCTAAAAACCACATGGTGATCATGCCTGATGCAAGTCGCTCACATGTAGTTAATAACCTTGTTGGTGCCTCTGTTGGTGCTGCGGGTCAGCGTTGTATGGGTATTTCAGTGGCGGTGTTTGTTGGCCAAGCGAAAGACTGGGTTGAAGACATCAAAGCCGGTTTTGCCAATGTGCGCCCGGGTGTGTGGGATGACAAAGATGCAGCCTATGGTCCGCAAACATCGACCGCAGCCAAAGCGCGTATTTTGTCACTGATTGCACAAGGTAAAGAGCAAGGTGCAACGTGTTTAATTGATGGCTCTGATTTTACTGTTGCAGGCTATGAAAAAGGTAACTGGGTAGGACCTACCTTATTTACTGACGTCACCACTGAGATGGATTTATACAAAGAAGAAATTTTTGGCCCAGTACTGGCGTGTATGTTTGTTGATTCGCTTGATGAAGCAATCGCGCTTATAAATGATTCTCCATTTGGTAATGGCACGTCGTTATTCACTTCAAGTGGTGCGGTTGCGCGTAAGTTCCAACATGAGATTGAAGTTGGTCAAGTGGGTATTAACGTACCAATTCCTGTGCCACTGCCATTCTTTTCGTTCACCGGTTGGAAAGGTTCATTCTATGGCGATACGCATACGTACGGTAAGCAAGGTATTCGTTTTTATACTGAGACCAAAACAATTACTTCACGTTGGTTTGAAGACGAGATTGCCTCTGGTCCAAACATGAGCATTAATCTTAAATAACTAATTTAACTTACTCCACATAATAAAAAAGAGGGGCACGAAGGCGATTTCACACACAATATTGCCTTCGTTGCTCTTCACGAATATCTAATTTGACAACGCAATTATAAACAAGAGGTCTCCAATGGACTTTAATTTAACTGAAGATCAGCAAGCATTTGCTCAAACAGCTCGTCAATTCGCAGAATCAGCACTGGCTCCTTATGCAGCAAAATGGGACCGCGAACATATTTTTCCAAAAGATACCATTAAAGCTGCAGGTGAACTGGGTTTCTGTGGTTTGTATACGCCAGAGGAAGCAGGCGGTTTAGGCCTGTCGCGCTTAGATTCAAGTATTATTTTTGAACAGTTGGCGATGGGTTGTACAGCTACAACCGCAATGTTGACCATTCACAATATGGCGACCTGGATGATTGCAAGTTTTGGTACTGAGCAAACAAAAGCTAAATATTGTGACCAACTTGTTATGGGTGAACTACTAGCTTCTTATTGTTTAACAGAGCCTGGTTCAGGCTCCGATGCAGCCTCATTGAAAACAAAAGCGGTTCGTGATGGCGATGATTACGTGATCAATGGCTCAAAAATGTTTATCTCAGGCGCAGGCGAGACCGAAGTGTTAGTAGTTATGGCGCGTACTGGCGGTGAAGGTGCGGCGGGTATTTCTGCGTTTGTAGTACCGGCTGATGCCAAAGGCGTTGAATACGGTAAAGCAGAAGAAAAAATGGGCTGGAATGCGCAGCCAACACGACTAATTAGTTTTGAAGATGTACGCATACCTGCTCATAATTTATTAGGTCAAGAAGGTGAAGGCTTTAAGTTTGCAATGCAAGGCCTTGATGGCGGGCGTATTAATATTGCAACTTGTTCAATTGGCACTGCCCAAGCGGCACTTGAAACAGCCCGTGAATACTTAAAAGAACGCACACAATTTGGTAAACCGTTGGCTGCTTTTCAAGCGCTGCAATTTAAAATTGCCGATATGAATACCGAGCTTGTTGCGGCGCGTCAAATGGTGCGTTTAGCGGCTTTTAAACTTGATAATAATGACAGCGAAAAAACCACTTATTGCGCCATGGCAAAGCGTTTTGCCACTGATGTAGGTTTTACTGTGTGTAATGACGCACTACAAATTCATGGTGGTTATGGTTATATCAAAGAATACCCACTGGAGCGCCACGTTCGTGATGTGCGCGTTCATCAAATTCTTGAAGGTACTAACGAGATCATGCGGGTGATTATTGCACGCCGTATTTTAGCTGAATCAGCAGCCGATATTCTATAAGGAGCGCGAAATGTCAAACCCAAGTATTGAATTAACCATTGAAGGTCACGTAGCGATTTTAACCATGTCTAATCCGCCAGCGAATACCTGGACTAAAGACACGTTAATTGCCTTAAAAAATATGGTAAATGAGCTCAATGACAATAAAAATGTTTACTCCTTAGTGATCACCGGTGAAGGTGAAAAATTCTTCAGTGCTGGTGCTGATTTAAATGTATTTGCTGGTGGCGATAAAGGCGTAGCAGCGACTATGTCGCAAGTATTTGGTGACGCATTTGAAGCATTAACTGCATTTAGAGGTGTATCCATTGCCGCGATCAATGGCTATGCCATGGGTGGTGGTCTAGAAGTGGCGTTAGCATGTGACATTCGCATTGCAGAAGAGCAAGCACAAATGGCACTACCAGAAGCCAAAGTAGGTTTACTACCGTGTGCGGGTGGCACGCAAAACCTAGCATGGTTAGTTGGTGAAGGCTGGGCTAAACGTATGATTTTATGTGGTGAGCGCCTAAAAGCAGATAAAGCCCTACAAATCGGCTTAGTTGAAGAAGTGGTACCACAAGGCGAAAGTCTTGCGGTGGCACTTAAATTAGCTAATCAAGTGGCAGATCAAAGTCCTGTTGCTGTTAGTGCTTGTAAAACCCTGATCCAAAAGGGCCGCACTCAGCCAATGGCGCATATATTACCCCTTGAACGTGAGTTATTTGTTGGTTTGTTTGATACACAAGATCAACAAGAAGGGGTGAATGCCTTCCTAGAAAAACGCAAAGCAAATTGGGTGAATGGCTAATGACTGAGTTAACGCAATTAAATTCACCAGATGCGCCCGTGGTGTTTGAAACTGCGAGCGCTGCAAACGGCTCACTCATTGGTTTTGCCACGCTCAACTCCCCTAAATCGTTAAATGCACTTAATTTTGAGATGATCAAATTATTAGCGCCACAACTTAACGCATGGGCGGCTGACAGTAATGTTGCGATGGTGATACTTAAAGGGACAGGGGATAAAGCATTTTGTGCCGGTGGTGATGTAGTCAGCCTGCATAATGCTATGAACAGTGGTGAACCGGCAAATCTAATAGAAGATTACTTTGCTCACGAATATCGCCTTGACCACCTCATTCATTGTTATGATAAACCGATCCTTGTTTGGGGTAATGGTATTGTGATGGGCGGCGGTTTAGGCTTAATGGCCGGAGCAAGTCATCGTGTGGTAACTGAGAACTCACGTATTGCTATGCCTGAGCTAACAATTGGTTTATACCCAGATGTAGGCGGCAGTTATTTTCTACATAAAATGCCTGAACATGTCGGCTTATTTTTGGGGTTAACTGCAGCGTCTATTAATTGTGACGATGCAATGTATGTGGCATTGGCTGATCACTACCTCAAGGCGGATAAATACGACACTCTGATTGAGCAATTGTGCAGTATTAAGTGGGGTAAAACGGCTTCATTGAATCACGAGAAGCTGACCAGTTTACTTACCGAACTTGATAATGTTTCTGGGCGAATGCCAAAAGGCAATGTAAAGGCGCATTTAGCCACCATTCAAAAATTGAGTGAATTTACTGATCTACGCGATAAAGTAAATTATATCTTAAATCTAGAAACTGACGATACGTGGCTTACCCGAGCACAAAAAGCATTAAAGCATGGTTGCCCGCTCAGTTGCGCCTTAGTTGAGCGTCAACTTGCCAGTTCAAAAGGTAAAAGTTTAGGCGAATGTTTTCAAATGGAACTGGGTATGTCGGTTCGCTGTGGTGAAGTCGGTGAGTTTCAAGAAGGTATTCGTGCGTTACTGATTGATAAAGACGGCGCGCCTAATTGGCAGTTTAAAACGCTTGAACAGATCCCTGATGAATTAGTCGAGAGTTTTTTTGTTCAACGTTGGGATCACGACTCACATCCACTAAAACAACTTACACAAGGATAATGTTATGTCACTTTCTATTGGTTTTATTGGTTTAGGTAACATGGGTGGCCCAATGGCTGCCAACTTAGTTAAAGCGGGTCATCAGGTTAAGGTGTTTGATTTAAACCGATCGGTCGTAAATCTACTTGCTGAAAATGGCGCGATCGCCGCGGATGATGCTAAACATTGTGCAACGGATGTTGATGTATTGATCAGCATGCTACCGGCCAGTAAGCACGTTAAGTCACTTTATTTAGGTGATACCGGACTTGTACATATTTTAGCAAAGTCAACGTTAGTAATTGATTGTTCAACGATTGATGCAGCATCAGCACGCGACGTAGGCGCTGAGCTTAGTGAGCATGGTATCGACTTTGTTGACGCGCCGGTATCCGGTGGTGTTGCCGGTGCAACGGCAGGTACACTGACCTTTATCGTCGGTGGTGGCGATGAGCAATTTGCTAAGGCCCAACCGGTGCTTGCTGATATGGGTAAAAATATCTTTCATGCAGGTGATATTGGCGCAGGACAAGTCGCAAAAATTTGTAATAACATGCTATTGAGTATTTTAATGGCGGGAACCAGTGAAGCAATTCAAATGGGTATAAATAATGGCCTTGACGCAAAAGTGCTGAGCGACATTATGACCGCCAGCTCTGGTCGTAACTGGACCCTTGAGCTTTACAATCCTTGCCCAGGTGTGATGGCCACAGCCCCGGCTAGTAATGATTATAAACCAGGCTTTATGGTTGATTTAATGGCTAAAGACCTAGGTCTTGCGATGGAAGCCGCGCAGCAAAGTAATTCAGTAACCCCGATGGGGTCAATGGCTAAAAACCTTTATACCATGTTGCAACACCAAGGTGCGGGCAGCGAAGACTTTAGCGCCATATTTAAATTATTCTCGAAGGAGTAACAGGTGGAAATTAAAAATAATACCGTGGTGATCACCGGTGGCGCGCAAGGCTTAGGATTTGCAATGGCGCATAAACTTGCGTCGCTTGGTGCTAATATTGCGTTAATTGATATGCAACAAGCGTTGTTAGATGATGCAGTTGCTGAGCTTAGCCAACATGGTGTAACTGTAAAAGCCTATGTTGCCAATGTGACTGATGAAGATGCGGTGGTAAATACATTTAATTCCATCAATACAGATTTTGGTCATATTGGTGTATTGATAAATAATGCCGGTATTTTACGCGATGGTATGTTTATCAAAGCCAAAGAAGGCAAAGTGGTTGCTAAAATGGCCCTTGATCAATTTAAGTCAGTGATTGATGTAAACTTAACCGGCGTGTTTTTAGCGGGGCGTGAAGCTGCGTGCCATATGATTGAATCGGGTAAAGGTGGCGTGATAGTTAATATGTCGAGTGTTGCTCGTGCAGGTAACATTGGTCAAACTAACTACGCTGCGTCGAAAGCGGGTGTGGTAGCAATGACCACTGGTTGGGCAAAAGAACTTGGCCGTTTTGGTATTCGTGTAGGTGCCATTGCACCAGGCGTTATTCGTACTAATATGACTGATGCTATGAAACCAGAAGCCAAGCAGCGTATGCTAGCAGTAACACCCGTAGGGCGCTTTGGTGAAGCGGATGAAATTGCGCACACAGCGCAGTATATTATCGAAAACGACTTCTTCACCGGTCGCGTGGTTGAGATTGACGGCGGTATTCGTTTGTAAGTAAACCTTTTTTAAGTGTAATAAAACGGCAAGCCTCGGCTTGCCGTTTTTGTTTTATAGCTTAATTGATTAATAAAGTAGCACTTTAAGTGGTGCTGTATGTATGTACAGTACTTTTTTGTTTGTCAGTAATAGCTTAACTATTTGGGCTGTAATTCATTTAGCGCTTCCTATTTTAGTTGTCATAGTTGCGATGAACTTCTACTATTAATTATCTATTTGTTCTTATAATGATAAGCACCTTCAGGGATCAAACATACATGATTGAGATAAACGAACAGATACTGAAAGATATAAATAGAAATTTTATTATTCCTCCTAAACCTGAAATATTAACTGAGTTACAAAATTTAATAGCAACTGGCGATGCGCCTATTGCTGATGCCGCTAAGGTAGTGGTAAAAGATTTAGCAATTTCATCAGCAATACTAAAAATAATAAATTCTCCTGCTTATGGCTTATCTCGTACTGTGTCTGATATAAAACAAGCCGTGATGTTTCTTGGTTGGGACGGAGTCAATGTGCTTGCACAAGGCTTGAAATTAAAAGAAATGTTTGCAACCGATAACAGCTGTATTAGCTTAGAAAGATTTTGGGATACTTCAACAGAGATTGCTAATGTAAACATGATGATAGGTCAGCGTCTTAAAAAACAGATAGCCATAGAGCCCTTGTATACGCTTGGGCTTTTTCATGATTGTGGTGTGCCTCCTATGGCAATAAAATATGATAATTATTTAACCGCTTTGCACTGCGCTAATCAAACAGACAAAGAAACTATTATTGAGATTGAAGAGCGTTTATATAAAACAAACCATGCAGTTGTTGGCTATTATTTTGCTAATAGTTGGCATTTACCAAAAGAGATATGTCAGTTAATCCTCAACCACCACAATGCAGCTATTCTTGCTGAGGTGACAGATACAGATGAGCAAATCTGCTTTGCTATTTTGAAAATGTCTGAAAACTTAGTGACTATGGTCAGACGAGGCTTGCCTATACCACAATGGGGTATTATAGAATCAAAAGTCTTAGATGTACTGCATTTGAATGATGATGAGTATTGTGACTTACAAGAGGACGTTATTGATTTTTTAAACAATTTATCATAACTACATTAAGCATTATTTATGGTTAATTAAGGTTTTTTGCTTTCGCCTCAGTCATTGTTTAGTGCCAATGTTAGTCCAGTTTTTAGCACTATATTTCTACTTGCTTGGGCACCTTACTGAGTAGCCTAATAACCTTGAGCCGCTGTTCCCCTGGAACATTGAGTAAACTAGGTGTTGTTAGCCATATGCTTACCGTTGAAGCTCGAAAACAAAAGGAATTAACATTGCGCTAGGCAATGACTTAGATTCACAAGGTTTAGTGTCACTGAGAGATATTTGGATCAATATTCATTACGGGAGATGACCCGCCCATTGCACTTCATTTTAATAAAAAGTGCATGATGGGTGGTGTGGGGGCTGGAGGTTATAGACCTACGTCTACCCGATTAGGTTAAATTAATCACCGTGCCTCCAGACTGGAAAAGCATATTCTAAGCCTTGTTCTTCATGTAAATCTAATAGTGGATCTAGTGCATCAAGATCTAGTCCTGGCGGTACATCGACTGACATTAAAGAAAACTGGTTGAGAGTCTCAACTTTACAACCTAGTCGTTTAAGCATATCTATGAAAAAAGTGGTATCTATACCATCATTATTCATAACCCAGATAACAGAATGACCTGACTTTTTTACAACTTTAAATTCAAATATATGCTCATTTACTTCATCAGGAGTAGCAGAAAAAATATCGCCATAAGCCAAATCAGGAACAAAGAAAGGGGCATTAACTAACTTATAGTTACCATTAACTCGCTCGCACCAAGCACCTTCAGCACTTACTGGTGGCCAACCGTTTTCGATATCTAAAGCGAACATTACTTTTTTGGCAGACACTGAACTTCCTTTTTCACCTAACGAGCTTGTAGAATAACTCGTTTTTAATTTATTTTTATTGATGCATTAACCATAGCCGAGTTCCTATTTTGATTCAATCGACAACTGACTTTCACATAAAATATAAAAAAGGATTTGCTGTTGCTTTAATTGGCATTTTGCAAGGTATTACAGTTGGTTTACTGGCTATATTACGGCTTAAGTGGTTTTAATGCAGCCTGTTTGCAGCTTTTCTATATTATGAACTAAGCAATACAGTTGTATTGGGAGTTTACTTTCGTTTGAACCCGTAAGATCAGTTTTTTCATGCCTTTGTTGACCGTAAAATTTCGCTTTTTACCTCAGTAAAGCGACTCTATAAAACCACGTTGTTTGCCATTCCTTCAAGAAAAACCTGTCGTCGCGCCATTGGACTGTCTATTTTGACCTTTATTTTAATTTTAGCTAACGGTGGATTTAGATCACTGGATCCGCCGTAGGATAAGAATGTGCTACTGGCGGCAGTGGCGCTCTTTATAAAAAATAGCACGCACTAAAGTACGCAGTTTAATGAAACTGGGTGTCAGCGAACGGCTCGCCATAGCCTGTGGTATCACCAGAACCAAAAGTAGGCGCTTGGAAGCGAAGGACCTTGTAGAAGCCCAAAAACAAAAGGAATTAACATTGCGCTAGGCAATGACTTAGATTCACAAGGTTTAGTGTCATTGAGAGGTATTTGGATCAATATTCATTACGGGAGATGAACCGCCCATTGCACTTCCTGCTAATGAAAAACTCATGATGGGTGGTGTGGGGTCTGGAGGTTATATACCTCCGGCTACCCGATTATACGCAAGCTGCGCTTACTGAATTTCTTGCTGCCAATTAACCTTTTGGTAAACTGATTTTTGATTGAAGTTAGTATTACCAGTAGTCGGACCAACATAATAATACATACCACCTGAGAAACCTGCACCAACAACCGAAGTAAGCTGTGTGGGTAAAGCAGCCACTGCATCTTTAGCATTTAAAAATACATTATTTTCGGGGTAAGCGCTTTTAAGAGACGGATCAGATAAAGATTGTATAGACTGGTTGATGATACGGCTTGAAATTGCTTTGTGGGTTTGACCTTTTGCCCAGCCTAACGTTTTTCCAGTAAATATATTAAG